>CAKUGW010000050.1 GCA_934654805.1 uncultured Kiritimatiellota bacterium | reverse complement strand
GAAATCCGCACGTCCGGTTTGATGAGGGGGAAGTCGCATCGGCGAAGCCGAGGCGTGGGTCTCTACTCTACAAGAAGTTCTTAAGTGCGAACGAGGCGGTCGCCCACGCGGCGGCCCAGGCGGGGTGCGTGGTGGCGAGTGCCTATCCGGGCACGCCCTCGACCGAGATCCTGGAGAACATCGCGAAGTTCAAGGACACGATCAAGTGCGAGTGGGCGGTGAACGAGAAGGTCGCCGTCGAGACGGCGGTCGGCGCGTCGATGGCGGGCGCCCGCGCGCTGACGGCGATGAAGCACGTCGGCCTCAACGTCGCGATGGATCCGCTCATGACCTTCACCTACGTGGGGCCGCTCGGCGGCTTCGTGCTTGTCTCGGCGGACGATCCCGGCATGCACTCCTCGCAGAACGAGCAGGACAACCGCAACCTCGCGAAGTTCGCCCGCGCGCTCCTGCTGGAGCCGTCCGACTCGCAGGAGGCGTACGACATGACGTGCGCGGCGTTCGAGCTGTCGGAGAAATTCGGCGTGCCGGTCATCCTGCGCCTCACGACGCGCACGAGCCATTCGTCGTCGCTTGTCGAGCTCGGCGACTTCAGCCCGAAGCCGCATCCGCTCATCCCCTACGTGAAGGACATCCGCCGCAACATTCCCGTGCCGGCGTTCTCGCCGACCCAGCGCCTCAATGCGCAGAAGCGCACGGCGGCGATGGAGAAGGCGGCCTGCACGTCGCCGTTCAACCGGGTCGTCAAGCCAGCGAAGGGCGTGAAGGTCTCGGCGGCGGCGAAGGGGCTCGGCATCGTCACAAGCGCGGTCGCCTACCAGTACGTGAAGGAAATCTTCCCCGACGTCCCGATCCTGAAGCTCGGCTGGACGAATCCGCTTCCCAAGGCGCTCGTCGCGAAGTTCGCGAAGACGGTCGAGCGCCTGCTCGTCGTCGAGGAGCTTGACCCGTTCCTTGAGGACCAGGTCAAGGCGATGGGGATTCCGGTCGTCGCGCACAAGACCGAACTCAACATGCTCGAGCTCAATGCCGACCGCCTCCAGAACCTGCGCCACGAGATTCTCGGCGACGTGCCGAAGGCGAAGGCGCGCAAGGTCGACGAGACGTTGCCGCGCCGTCCGCCCGTCCTCTGCGCGGGCTGCGGGCACCGCGGCGTCTTCTACGTCCTGCACAAGCTCGGCGCAACCGTGGCGGGCGACATCGGCTGCTACACGCTCGGCGCGTTTCCTCCCCTCTCGGCGATGGACTCGACGATCTGCATGGGCGCGTCGGTCGGCAACGCCGCCGGCATGAAGAAGGCGGGCGTGAAGGGCCGCGTCTGCGCCGTCCTCGGCGACTCGACCTTCTTCCACTCCGGCATGACGGGCATCCTCTCCGCCCTCTACAACGGCACGCCCGTGACGACGGTCGTGCTCGACAACCGCATCACCGCGATGACGGGCCACCAGGACAACCCCGGCACGGGCAAGACGCTCGCGGGCGACCCGGCGCCCGTCACGGAGATCGCGGACATCGCGACGGCCTGCGGCTACAAGAAGGTCTCGAAGGTCTCGGCGGACGACCTGGCGGCGCTGGAGAAGGTCCTCGCGGACGCGATGGACGGCGACGAGCCGGCGCTCGTCATCGCCTACGCGCCGTGCCGCATCGCGGCGAAGCTCACGAAGGAAGGGCTCTGCGAGACGGACGCGGCGACGTGCAAGGCGTGCGGCGCGTGCTTCAAGCTCGGCTGCCCGGCGATCACGCGCGGCGAACAGGTCGCGTCCGGCCGCTTCAAGATGAAGATCGACGCGGCCCAATGCGCGGGCTGCACGCACTGCACGCAGGTCTGCAAGTTCGGCGCGATCAGGCGAATTCGCTGAAGCCGCCCATGCGTCGCCGCAGTCCTTTGTCGCCTCTCCCCTGTCCGCAGGGACAGCCGAACCGGCCGTGGTGTCAGGAAACGCCCGCGGGCGTCGTCCTGAACGTCCGTGCCCAGCCGCGCTCCTCGCGGGCGGGCCTGGACGGGGTCGTCGGCGACGCGCTGAAGGTGCGCATCCGCGCGGCGCCGGTGGACGGCAAGGCCAACAAGGAGCTCGTCGAGACGCTGTCGGCTGCCTTTGGCCTCCCGAAGGCGCGCGTCGTCCTCACGGGCGGCGAGACGTCGAAGACGAAGCGCATCCTGCTCGTCGGCCTCACCGCCGCCGCCGTCAAGTCCGTGTTCGGCGCGGCTATTTCCGCCGGTATGCGGACATCGTCTGGCCGTAGCGGCGCTTGAAGAGCGTCATCAGGTGCGTCGGCGAGCGGAAGCCGCAGAAGCGGCTGATGGTCTCGACGGGCGTCTCCGTCTCCTTGAGCATCTTCGTGACCTTTGCGAAACGTGCGTCCTGGATGAAGTCGAGGACGGTGCGCCCCGTCGCGTCGTGGAAGTTCCGCTCCAGCAGACGTCGCGAGACGCGCACGGCGGCGGCGACTTCGGGGACGCCGATGCCGGCGGCGGCGTTCTTGCGAATGAATTCGCGCGCCTCGGCGACGCACCGGGCGACGCCGTTCACGTCGGCGGTGGAGAGCCGTTCGACGACGCCGAGCAGCCCGAACTTGAGCGCGGTCAGGCGTTTCGGCGGACGATGCCCCCGGCAGACGACCTGGTCGAGGAAGTCGGCCGCCAAGTAGCCGCCGTCCTCGAAGTCCGGCGCGAGCGACGAAAGGGACGGCGCCGTGTGTTCGCAGACATAGGGCTCGTTGTCCACGCCCAGCACCTGGATCTGCTCGGGCACGGAAATCCCGGCGGCGCGGCAGGCGTCAAGGACGTGCTTGGCGCGCTGGTCGTAGGCCGTCCAGACGCCGCAGGGCTTGGGCAGACCGCGCAGTCCGTCGGCGAGGGCCTTCTCCATGTGCCGCCAGCTTCCGTCCGAGGGCAGCCGGATGACGTGCAGCTGATGGCCGCGATCCTTGAGATAGGCGCGCAGGAACCGTTCCCGCGCCTCGCTCCACCATTCGGCGCCGGACGCGCCGACGAAGGCGAAGTGGGCGAGCCGGTGGCGCAGGAAGAGCTCGGCCGCCGCCGTCGCGAGCGCGCGCTCGTCGGAGCGGACGGTCGCGGCGATCTTGCGCGAATCCCGTCGCGGCGGCGTGTTGACGTAGACGACGGCCGTGCGGAACAGGCGCGTGAACGTCTCGTGCGGCAGCGCGTGGCAACCGCCGTCCGTGATGAAGGCGTCCGGCCGCCAGCCGACGTAGTCGGCGAGGGGGCGGTCGAACGGATGCGCTTCCGCGAGTTGGACCTCCCACGCGGGGTGCGTCGCGGAAAACCGCATGATGCCGCCCAGCATCCGCCGCGAGGCGGTGTGGCGGACGTCGAGGCTGACGAGCAGTTTCCTTCGGTCGTTCTTCATGGCGTGACAGTATACCAAATGTCCGGACGGCGGGAAACCGCGCTTCAGGCGTTCGCAAAAAATAAGCGCGTCGTGCGGACAAGGCGAGTCGCAATTTGGTATAATCGTGCGCATGAAGAACGCAGTCTTTTTCCTGTGCCTTGGCACATCCGCAGTCGCCGTCGCGGCGACCGATCTTGGCGACATCAAGCTGAAGGGCGCCCTCGGCGAGCGGCTCGACCGGATGGTCGAGCGCCACGTCGGCGGGACGGACGTCGACTACATCACCGCGCCGTTCCTGGAGAAGACGGAGCGCAAGGGCTGGTGGCAGACGGAGTTCTGGGGCAAGTACATGCACGCGGCCGTGCCCTACGCCGCCTATTCGGGCGCGCCGAAAATCGCCGCCGACATCCGGCGCGGCATCGACCGCATCCTTGCCTCGCAGGAGCCGGGCGGCTACATCGGCAACTACCCCGACGAGCTGCGCTGCGGCGAGGGCTGGGACGTGTGGGGCCTGAAGTACACGCTCCTGGGGCTGCTCCATTATTACGATGCCGTCGCAAAAACGGAGGGAAGGGGGAACAAGGAAGAGGGGAGACGTGCGGATGGACAGCGTGTGCTGGCGGCGGCGAAGCGGCTCTGCGACTACGTGATCGGCGAAATCGGGCCGAACGGAAAGCGCGGACGCGAACTGTGGCAGACCGGCAACTGGTCGGGCTACGCGAGCTCCTCGATCCTGGAGCCCGTCGTGTGGCTCTGCCGCCGCGTCGCGGCGGCGGAGGGCGCGGCCGCCGCGCAGAAGTACCTCGACTTCGCGACGTACGTCGTCAAGGGCATGGCCGTGCCGGAGGCGGGGCCGCGCCTCGTCGACCTTGCGCTCAAGGGCGTCTCGGTCGCCGACCGCAACGAGCCGGACTATGACAAGTCGGCTCCGTGGGCTTACGTCTGCAAGTACGGCCGCAGCAAGGCGTACGAGATGATGAGCTGCTACCAGGGCCTGCTGGAGTATGTCGAATGCGTGAACGAGATGAACCTCTCCTCCGCGCTCGTCCGCGACAATCCGTGGCTCGAAAAGCTGGGCGGCCTCGAAGCCCTCCGCCGGGCGGCGGTGATGACGGCGGAGGACATCGCGAAAGAGGAGATCAACCTCGCGGGCGGCTGCGCGAGCTCGGAGGCCTGGTTCCACGGCGCGCGCAAGCAGCACCTGCCCTACCTGCGGCTGCAGGAGACGTGCGTGACGACGACGTGGATGCGCCTCTGCGAGAAGCTGCTGGCGGCGACGGACGACCCGAGGTGGGCCGACCGCATCGAGCGGACGTTCTACAACGCCTACCTCGCCGCGCTGAAGGCGGACGGCTCGGAGTTCGCGGGCTACACGCCGCTCACGGGCAACCGCTACCACGGCCAGCACCACTGCTACATGCACACGGACTGCTGCACGGCGAACGGCCCGCGCGGCTTCCTCTGCTTCCTCCGTGAGCTCTTCAGGTCGGACGGCAAGACGGCGACCTTCAACTTCTACGCCTCGGCGCTCGTGAAGGGATTTGACATGTATTCGCTCTATCCGCGCGCGAACGAGGCGCGCATCGTGAGCCACACGACCGGGCCGCTCGCCCTGCGCCTGCGCATCCCGGCGTGGAGCGCGAAGACCGTCGTGAAGGTGAACGGCGTGGCTCAGAGGGACGTGAAGCCCGGCGCCTACTTCACCGTCTCGCGCGAGTGGGCCCTCGGCGACATCGTCGAGATCGCGTTCGACATGCCGGTCGTCGCGCACACGCTCGCGCACCACGTCGCCTTCACGCGCGGCCCGGTGCTGCTCGCGCGCGACAGCCGCTTCGCGGACGGCGACCTCACGGAGCCGTTCCGGCGCGGGCTGAAGGACAGCCAGGCGATGCCGTCCTTCCGCGCGGTGCGCACGCCGTCGGACGACCTCTGGATGGCGTTCACGGCGACGCTGCCGATCGGCTCGCACCACGAGAACCCCGAAGGCGCGCTCCCGGAGACGGTGACGTTCTGCGACTTCGCCTCGGCCGGCAACACCTGGCGCCGCGACAACTACTACCGCACCTGGTTCCCGGTCGAGTACGGGCCGACGGAGTGACCGAGATTCCCTTGCCTACGCGGGAGTATGGTATAATACGCGCCATGAGCGAAAAGATCACCTTGCAGGGCGGGAAGCTGAACGTTCCCGCGAACCCGATCATCCCGTACGTCGAGGGCGACGGCACGGGCCCCGACATCACGCGCGCGGCGATGACCGTGTGGAACGCCGCCGTCGAGAAGGCCTACGGCGGCGCGCGCCGGATCGCGTGGCGCGAGGTCCTCGCCGGCGAGAAGGCGTTCAACCGGACGGGCGAGTGGCTGCCGAAGGAGACGCTGGACGTCTGCCGCGACTGCCTCGTCTCGATCAAGGGCCCGCTCACGACCCCCGTCGGCGGCGGCATCCGCTCGATCAACGTCGCGATGCGCCAGGAGCTCGACCTCTACGTCTGCCTTCGCCCGGTGCGCTACTTCAGGGGCGTGCCCTCCCCGGTGAAGCGTCCGGAGCTGACCGACATGGTGATCTTCCGCGAGAACACGGAGGACATCTACGCCGGCATCGAGTGGATGAACGGCACGCCGGAAGTCGAGAAGGTGAAGAAGTTCCTGTTGGAGGAGATGGGCGTCACGAAGATCCGCTTTCCGAAGACGGCCTCGATCGGCATCAAGCCCGTCTCGCTCGAGGGGACGGAGCGGCTCGTCCGCGCCGCGCTCGACTACGCGATCGCGAACGACCGCAAGTCCGTCACGCTCGTCCACAAGGGCAACATCCAAAAGTTCACCGAGGGCGCGTTCCGCGACTGGGGCTATGCGCTCGCGCGCCGCGAATACGGGGCGACGCTCATCGACAAGGGCCCGTGGTGCACGTTCAGGAACCCGAAGACGGGGCGCGACATCGTCGTGAAGGACTGCATCTGCGACGCCTTCCTCCAGCAGATCCTGACGCGCCCGGCGGAATACGACGTGATCGCGACGCTGAACCTCAACGGCGACTACGTCTCCGACGCGCTCGCGGCGACCGTGGGCGGCATCGGCATCGCGCCCGGCGCGAACATCAACTACCAGACGGGCGTCGCGGTCTTCGAGGCGACGCACGGCACGGCCCCGAAGTACGCGGGTCTCGACAAGGTGAACCCCGGCTCGCTCATCCTCTCCGGCGAGATGATGCTGCGCTACATGGGCTGGACGGAGGCGGCCGACCGGATCATCGCCGCGATGGACAAGGTGATCGCCGCGAAGACCGTCACCTACGACTTCGCCCGCCAGATGGAGGGCGCGACCGAGGTGAAGTGCTCGGAATTCGGCAACCTCCTCGCCGAGGCGATGTGAGACGGCTTCTGCTGCTGACGCCGCCGCTGCTGCAGACGAACACGCCGTATCCGGCGACGATGCACCTGACGGGCTTCCTGCGCGCGCAGGGCTGCGACGTGCAGCAGCGCGACCTGTCCGTCAAGGTCGTCCGCGACATCCTGCTCGCCTACGGCGACGAGACGACGGACGAGCTGCTGGAGTTCCTCGGCGGTCCCGCGCCGCTGGAGGAGAAGCGCGCGGCGAGCGAGGTCATCGACGAGCTGGCACTGTGGATCCGCGACAACGTCGATCCCGAATTCGGCTTCTCGCGCTACGCCGAGCACCTGTGCCGGGCGGTCGAGGACTTCGGCGAGCTGGAGAGGAGGGTTCGCCGGCGCGGCGTCATGGACCGTCCGCTCGAACGCCACCTGAAGGCGGCGCTGGACGCGGTGAAGCCCGACGTCGTCGGCGTGACCTGCCCCTTCCCCGGCACGCTCGTCGGCGCGTTCAAGATCGCCCGCTACGTGAGGCGGCACTGCCCCGGGGTGCGGCTTCTGCTCGGCGGCGGCTACGTCTCGACGGAGCTGCGCGAGATGACGGACGAGCGGCCGGGCCGCTATTTCGACGGCTTCCTCTTCGACGAGGGCTACGCGCCGATGCTGCGCGAGCTCAAGGGGCTTTCGCCAGCCGCCGCCGAGGCGGCCGTCCCGCCGTTCGTGAGCCCGTGCTACGACGGCATCGACTGGGACGACTACTTCGACGTCGTCGAGACGGACAACTTCGTCACGAACCTCTGGAATTCGGGCAAGTGGGTCAAGCTCGTCATGGCGCGCGGCTGCTACTGGCACAAGTGCGCGTTCTGCGACGTGCGCCTGCCCTACATCGGCTGCTTCCGGATGCCGAAGGCGGCGGAGATCGCCGACTGCCTGGAGAGCTTCGTCCGGTCGAACATCCGCTCCTTCCACTTCGTCGACGAGGCCATGCCGCCGAAGCTCGTGCGCGAGGTGTGCGACGAGATCCTGGCGCGCGGGCTCGAGATCGAGTGGTGGGGCAACATCCGCTTCGACGCGGCGTTCACGCCGGCGCTCGCGAAGAAGATGGCGAAGGCGGGCTGCATCTGCGTGACGGGCGGGCTCGAGTGCGCGAACGACCGGCTGCTGAAGCTCATGAACAAGGGCATCACGCTCGCGTCGGCCGAGAAGGTCCTGCGGGCGTTCCGGGGCGCGGAGATCTTCGTCCACGCCTATCTCATGTACGACTTCCCGACCGAGACGAAAGCCGAGCAGAAGGAGGCCGAGCGGTACGTGAAGGGGCTGGCGAGGAAGGGGCTGATCCAGAGCTGCTTCTGGCACCGCTTCGCGCTGACGGTGCACAGCCCGATCGCGCGCGCGCCGGAGAAGTTCGGCCTTGTCGTCGAGCCGCCGCGCACGGGACGTCGCGTCTTCGCGCGCAACGAGCTCGCGTTCGCGTATCGGGGGACGCGCGCGCCCGGGCCGTAAGGCGGTCAGGCGCGGTCGTTCCGGAGGCGCCAGGCGCGCATGGTCAGGCCGAAGCGGCGCCTGAAGGCCGTCTGGAGCCACGGCGCGTTGGCGAAGCCGCAGGAGCGGGCGATGGATCCGATGGGGCGGTTCGTCTTCGCCAGGAGTTCGCAGACCGCCTTGAAGCGTTCGCGGGCGATCAGCTCGCGCACCGTCCCCTCGCCCTGCTCCTTGAACCGCAGCTCGAGCAGCTTCCGGGAGATGCCGAGGCGCCTGGCGACGGCCTCGACCGTGACGTGCCGCCGCGCGTTCTGCTGGATGTAGGCCTTGGCGGAGGCGAGAATGTGCGCGGACGGCGGGATCGGGATGGACGAGTCGCGCTCGCAGATCTCCACAGAGGCGGAGACCTCGGAACGCCTGGCGGGCGTTCGCCCGGTCGAAAGCCGAAGGGAGACCTTCTTGGCCGCCGCGAAGCCCAGGCCTTCATACGGCAGGACGACGCTTGAGACGCTGGGGCTGGCGAAGGACGTGACGACGGGATCGTCGTCGACGCCGAGGACGACCACCTGTCGGGGGACGGGAATGCCGCTTTGCGCGCAGCACCGGATGAGCGCGACGGCGTCGCGGTCACAGGCGCAGAAGACGGCGGCGGGCTTGGCGAGGGCCTTGAGCCAGTTGCCGGTTTCGTCGGGCTTCCCGCTTTGGTCGCACGCCTCGACCGTGCGGCCCTGTCTCCGGAGCTCGCGCCGGAATCCCTCGTGCCGCTGCCGGATGAAGCTCTGTCCGGAGGCGTCGGAGTAGAAGCCGAATGACGCGAAGTTTCCGAGGCCCAGGAGATACGCGGCGGCTTTCTGTCCGATGGCCGTGTTGTCCGTGGCGTAGAAGTAGACGTCCGGGTCGTCGACCGAGGCCATTCCCGGACTGCCGAAGACGCAGATCGGCGGATGAGGCCGGCGGCGGGCCGCATAGAACGAGAGAAGGGCGGGCGCGCAGTCTTCCTTCGCGAAGAGGGCGTCAAAGGGCTTCGGGGCGTCCGCGAGCGCCGTGTGCGCCTCGGTGACGTCGGCGACCGTCACGTCCCAGGACGCCTTGCTGCGGGCGAACCGGGCGATGCCCCGAAGGAACTGGCGATTGGACTCATATCGCAGATCCAGGATGACGAGGACGCGCGTCGTGTCTCTTTTCTTTCTCATGGTGAGGGCCTGTTTCGTCGTTTGCGGGGAAGTATAGCCGATTCGTCCGAAAGGTTCAAGGTGGCGTTGCCTGCGGCGCAGCCGCCGAGACAGTCCGCAAGGCCGTCTGCCGTCGCGCAGAGATTCGAGCGTCCTGTCTTCCCTCATGCGGCATGCCGCGTCGCACGGCGCCAGCCAAATCCCCCTGACGAGCCTGGCGAATTCCGCGTCCGAGTGCACGCGCCGCCGCGCGTGAGGCGGCGATTTTTGGTATACTACGCGCCTATGAAAGAGTATGCGGTCGGTTTGGTCGGTGTCGGCGCGGTCGGCACCGAGATGATCAAGGTCCTCAAGGAGCGCAAGTTCCCGCTGAAGGGCGCAGTCCAAGTCTTCGCGTCGCGTGCGCGCGACGAGCAGATCCTCGACGAGACGTATCACGTGAAGAAGGCCGACGAGAACTGCTTCAAGGGGCTTGACATCGTGCTCTTTGCCGGCAAGACCGACGTCGCGATCCAGCTGAAGGACGCCTGCGTGAAGGCCGGCGCGAAGATGATCGACAACTCCCGCGCGTTTCGCCAGGATCCCGACGTGCCGCTCGTCGTGCCGCAGGTGAACCCGGAGGACCTCGACTGGAACAAGGGCGTCATCGCGAACCCGAACTGCACGACGGCGATCATGCTGGAGGCCGTTGCGCCGCTCCACAGGGCGAAGGGCCTGAAGCGCCTCATCGCCGCGACCTACCAGGCCGCGTCCGGCGCCGGCGCGCCGGGGCTTGACGAGCTGGAGGGTCAGATCCACGCCTACGCGAAGGGCGAGCCCCTGACGGTCAAGGCGTTCCAGCACCAGCTCATGTGCAACCTCATCCCGCACATCGACAAGTTCGACGAGACGAACGGCTACACGCTGGAGGAGCTGAAGATGCGCAACGAGGCGCGCAAGATGCTGCACCACCCGGACCTGAAGCTCTCCTGCACCTGCGTGCGCGTGCCGATCGCCCGCGCCCACTCCGAGTCGCTGAACCTGGAGTTCGAGAACGAGATCACGCCGGAGGAGGCGCGCGAGATCCTGCGGGCGTCCGAGGGCGTGAAGGTCGTGGACGATCCGCTGAACGGCGGCTACCCGATGCCGCTCGACGCGACGGCGAAGTACGACGTCCTCGCGGGGCGCATCCGCCAGGACATCTCGCGCGACGACAGGCGGGGGCTGGAGATGTTCGTCTCGGGCGACCAGCTCCTGCGCGGCGCGGCGCTGAACGCGGTGGAGATCGCCGAGCACCTGATCAAGCGCGGGCTCGTCTGATGTACCTCAAGCACCTCGAGATCATCGGCTTCAAGTCCTTTGCGGACCGCACGCGGCTCGACTTCGACCCTGGCCTCATCGCCATCGTCGGGCCGAACGGGTGCGGCAAGTCCAACGTCTCGGATGCGATCCGCTGGGTTCTCGGCGAGCAGAAGCCGACGGCGCTGCGCTGCTCGAAGCTCGTGGACGTCGTCTTCAACGGCACGGACACGCGCAAGCCGCTCGGCCTCGCCGAGGTCTCGATCACCTTCGCCGACTGCGAGAAGGAGCTCGGCACCGACTACCACGAGGTGACGATCACCCGCCGCGTCTACCGCGACGGCTCCGGCGAGTACTTCATCAACAAGCAGCAGAGCCGCCTGAAGGACGTCCAGCACCTCTTCATGGGCACGGGCATCGGCACGAGCTCGTACTCGGTCATGGCCCAGGGCCAGATCGACGCGATCCTCTCCTCGAAGCCCGAGGACCGCCGCGCCGTCTTCGAGGAGGCCGCCGGCATCACGAAGTTCAAGGCCGACCGAAAGGACGCCCTGCGCAAGATCGAGCAGACCGAGCAGAACCTCCTGCGCGAGGCGGACGTCCTGCGCGAGATGAAGCGCCAGATCGCCTCGCTCCAGCGGCAGGTCGGCAAGGCCCAGAAGTACAAGGAGCTCCGGGACCAGCTGCGCGGGCTCGACATCTACGTCTCGAAGCACCGCATCCACGGCTACGACGAGGAGCTCGAGCAGAACGCCCGCAGCCGCAACGAGATCGACGCGGCGATCGCCGAGGCGCAGGACACGGTGAGTGCGGCGGAGGCCCTCGCGCAGGACCTGCACGCGCAGGTCCACACGCTGGAGGACCGCCTCCAGGCGCTCGCGGGCCAGCAGGCCGCCGCCGAGGCGGAGTACGCCCGCGCGCGCGAGGTGATCGGCGTCAACGCGACGCGCGTCGAGGAGTACCGCGCCTACATCGCCCGCGACCGCAACGAGATCGCCCAGGCGAAGACGACGCTGGAGGAGGTCGCGATGCAGGCCGAGTCGCTTGACCAGAAGGCGCAGCTGCTGACGGACTCGCTTGCGGCGGCGAAGGAGGCGCTGGAGGCCGAGGAGGCCGACTTCAACGCCCTGCAGGACGCGATCGACGTGCAGCGCGCGAACGTGGAGGCGAAGCGGCGCGAGGTGGCGGACACGACGCGCACGGGCACGCTCGTGGACGACGCGGACGTGAACCGCAACGGCGCGGTCGAGACCTGGAAGGCCGGGACGACCGTGACGACGATGATGAAGCGCGAAGACCTGATGGCGCTCGTCACGGCCGCCGAGAACGAGCTGCGCGAGATGGAGCTCAAGCACATCCCCGCGTCCCAGCGGCTCACCGAGCGGCGCATCGCCGCGAGCCAGATGGAGCAGGAGCTGTCGTTCATCGGCCAGCAGCGCGACGCGGCGAACCGCCGGCGCGCCGAGCTGTCGCACACGGTCTCCGGGCGCGAAGGCCAGATCGCCGGCTACGAGGACTCGATCCGCCGGCTGACGGACGAGTCGGGCGACCTCCTCTCGCAGCTCGACGAGCTGAAGGAGAAGGCGTCCGCGTTCGTCGACTGCATCAACGAGGGGCGCGGCCAGCGCGCGGAAATGCTGGAGAAGATCACCGTCGCCGACCAGGACGCCGCGCGCAAGCGCGCCGACCTCGACCGCGCGAAGGACATCCGCGGCCGGCTGGAGGTCGCGTCCGCCGAGGCGACGATGCGCCGCCAGAACGTCTACGAGCACCTGCAGGACGAGTACGGCCTCTTCGCCGACGCCGTCATGCGCGAGCCCGACCCGGAGTGGAAGAGGGGCGTCGTGCCGCCGATGGAGGAGCTGGAGGGCACGGTCGGCCGTCTGCAGGCCGAGATCGCCGCGCTCGGCCCGGTCAACATGGTCGCCATCGACGAGTGCCGCGAGCTGGAGGAGCGGTACGCGAAGGAGAAGGCGCAGGAGGAGGACCTCCTCGCCGCGAAGGCGCAGCTGCTCGACCTCATCAACAACCTGAACGGCACGTCGGGCGGGATGTTCCGCTCGACCTTCGAGCAGGCGAACAGGAACTTCCAGACGATGTTCACGCGGCTCTTCGGCGGCGGCGAGGCGCGGCTCGTCCTGCTGGAGAACGAGGAGGACCCGCTCGAGTGCGGCATCGACATCATCGCGCGCCCGCCCGGGAAGCGTCCGCAGTCGGTGACGCTGCTCTCCGGCGGCGAGCGCACGATGACGGCGGTCGCGCTGCTGTTCTCGATCTTCATGATCAAGCCGGCGCCGTTCTGCATGCTGGACGAGCTGGACGCGGCGCTGGACGACGCGAACATCGGGCGCTTCGTCGAGCAGCTCAAGGAGTTCCTCAGGCAGTCGCAGTTCCTCATCATCACGCACAACCAGCACACGATCGCGGGCTCGGATCTCGTCTACGGCGTCTCCCAGCAGGAGAAGGGCGTCTCGCGCGTCATCTCGATGAAGCTCTCCGACCTCGGCGTCAAGGCGAAGAAGTGAGGCCGCCTGGCATGCGCCCGGGGAGGCGCTTCAGCGGGACAGGGCCTGCCCGCTTGCCGAGGCGGGCGCGATTTGGTACAATTTGCGGCATGGGAAGACTGTATGCGATGTTGGCGGCGGCGTGCTGCGCCGCCGGGAAGGCGGCGCGATGAGCTTCTTCAAGGCATACGACATGCGCGGCACGTACGGGGTCGACTTCGACCTCGGGACGGTCCGCAGGGTCGGCCGGGCGCTCGTCCGGGTCCTCGCCGAGAAATGTCCGGACGCCGAAGGCCGCGCGCTCAGGATCCTCGTCGGGCGCGACTGCCGCGTCACGTCGCCGGACGTGCGCGACGCGCTCGTGAAGGGCCTGGCGGAAGCGGGGGCGGACGTGACCGACCTCGGCCTCTGCACGACGCCGATGGTCTACTTCTTCACGGCGGCGGACGGCTACGACGGCTCGGTGATGGTCACTGCCTCGCACAATCCGCCGTCGGACAACGGCCTCAAGGTCTCGATGCGCACGGCCCTGCCCGTCGGCTACGCAAACGGCCTCGACGAGGTCGAGCGACTCGTGAAATGCGATCACGGCGAGACGCCTTGACGAAGATTTTTCCTCCATTACCATTTTCGGCCCGCAGGGTGGTTGACAAGGCGGCGGAAAATTTGGTATCATACGCGCCGTTTGTGAAAAAGAAAACATGAACACGATGAACATGAACCTTGGTCTCGAGCTTAGCATTGCCGCGATTATCATTAGTCGCGGGGCTGTTGGTTGTCGCTGAGGTGAATGTTCACGTCAAGCAAGCTAACGGCCCCGCTCGGATGACGAGAGGGGCCGTTCTGATTTAAGAGACAAGACGGGAAACCGAACAAGACAGACAAGAAAGAAGCAGACGAAATGAATACGGTCGAGACACAGGAGACCTTGAGGGGCATCGCGGCCCGCGTCCGCGAGATGCGCGAGATCGAGGGCCTGACGCAAGCCGAGCTGGCGGCGCGGACGGGCGTGACGGAGGCGGAGTGCCGCGCGATCGAGGCGGCCGAGAGCGATCCGCCGTTCTCCTTCCTGCACAAGTGCGCGCTCGTCTTCGGCGTCGACCTGATGGCGCTGCTCGAAGGCCGCACGGCGAAGCTCGCCGACCTGCAGGTCACGCGCGCCGGGGAGGGCGTCGTCACGGCGCGCGAGGCGGGCATCGAGATCCGCAACATGGCGGCCCTGTTCCGCAACCGCCAGGCGACGCCCTACTTCGTGACGTACGACTACGACCCGGCCCTGCAGAGCCGGCCGATCGCGACCTCGACCCACGGCGGGCAGGAGTACGACTACATCCTGAGCGGCGAGATGCGCCTCAAGGTCGGCGACCACGAGGAGACGCTGAAGGCGGGCGACTCGGCGTTCTACCGCTCGTCCGTGCCGCACGGGATGATCGCCGTCGGCGGCAAGCCCTGCACGTTCCTCGCGATGATCATGTCGGCGGACGGCGAGGAGGTCGCGCTCCCGACGGCGCAGGCGATCTTCCACCGGCCCCAGCCGACCGCCGCGCCGAAGGCGGTGCAGCGGTTCGTCGACGTCGAGGAGGACGAGGCGGGCTGCCTGAAGCACATCGCCTTCAAGAACACGGAGCGCTTCAACTTCGCCTTCGACATCGTCGACGAGATCGCGCGGCGCGACCCGGAGCGGCTGGCGATGCTGCACGTCTCCGACCACATGACGGAGCGCCGCTTCACGTTCAAGGACATGGCGGAGGACTCGAACCGCGCGGCGAACTACCTGAAGGCGCTCGGCATCGGCAAGGGCGACAAGGTGATGCTCGTCCTGAAGCGGCACTACCAGTTCTGGCCCGTCGTCCTCGCGTGCCACAAGGTCGGCGCGGTCGTCATCCCCGCGACGAACCAGCTCATGACGCACGACTTCACCTACCGCTTCAAGGCCGGCGACGTGAAGGCGATCTTCTGCACGGCGGACGGCATCACGGCCGAGCAGGCCGAGGAGGCGGAAAAGGAACTGGGCGCGAGCCTCGTCAAGGTCCTCGTCAACGGCAAGCGGCCGGGCTGGCGCGCCTACGACAGCGAGATCCACGGCTACTCGTCCGTCTACGCGCGGCCGGGCGACGCGCCGGGCGGCCAGGACCCGATGCTCATGTTCTTCACGAGCGGCACGACGAGCTACCCGAAGATGGCGCTGCACAGCTACACCTACGCGCTCGGCCACTACGTGACGGCGAAGTACTGGCATCTCGTCGAGCCGGACGGCCTGCACTTCACGATCTCCGAGACGGGCTGGGGCAAGGCGCTCTGGGGCAAGCTCTACGGCCAGTGGCTCTGCGAGGGCGCGGTCTTCACGTACGACTTCACGCGCTTTGACGCGGAGAAGATCCTGCCGATGTTCGCGAAGTACAGGATCACGACGTTCTGCGCGCCGCCGACGATGTACCGCATGCTCATCAAGGAGGACATCTCGAAGTACGACTTCTCGTCCGTGAAGCACGCGACGACGGCGGGCGAGGCGCTGAACCCGGAGGTGTTTGTCCAGTTCGAGAAGGCGACGGGCCTCAAGATCTTCGAGGGCTTCGGCCAGACGGAGACGACGCTCGCGCTCGCGAACCTCGTGGGCGACAGGCTCAAGCCCGGCTCGATGGGCCGGCCCGTGCCGGACTACGGCATCGACCTCGTGGACGAGGACTGCCGGAGCGTCCCGCCCGGCGAGCACGGCGAGATCGTCGTCAGGACGCCGCGCGACCACGCGCACCCCGGCATCTTCCTCGGCTACTACAAGGACGAGGAGAAGACGGACGAGGCCTGGCGCGGCGGCGTCTACCACACGGGCGACCTCGCGTGGAAGGACGAGGACGGCTACTACCACTACGTCGGCCGCGCCGACGACGTGATCAAGTCGTCCGGCTACCGGATCGGCCCGGCGGAGATCGAGAACGTCATCATGGAGCTGCCCTACGTCCTCGAGTGCGGCGTGTCGGCGGCGCCCGACCCCGTGCGCGGCCAGGTCGTCAAGGCGACGATCCGCCTCGTGAAGGGGCAGGAGCCGTCGGAGGCGCTGAAGAAGGACGTGCAGAACTACGTCAAGTCGCACACCGCGCCGTACAAGTATCCGCGCATCGTCGTCTTCCGCGACGACCTGCCGAAGACGATCAGCGGCAAGATCCAGCGCAACAAGCTGTAAGCGCGCATGATCATCGACGTACATTCGCATGACTTCGCGCCGTCCGTCGCGACACGTGCCATGGACGGCATGTGCCGCGGCGTGGCGGGCCGCCTCACGCCGTCGGGCGACGGCACGCTCGCGAACCACCTCGACGCCCTCGACCTCGCGGGCGTGGACAAGGCGGTGATGTGCCCCATCGCGACGAAGCCCGGCCAGTTCGACGTCATCCTGCGGCGGTCGGTCGCGATCCTCTCCGGCGCGGCGGGGGCGCGCGCGCAGCGGAAGATCATTCCCTTCGCGTCCGTCCATCCGCGCGACCCCGACTGGTCGCGGCACCTGGACGCGGCGGCCGCCGCCGGGATCCGTGGCCTCAAGTTCCATCCGTACTACCAGGACTTCTCGCTCGCCGACCCGTCCGTCTGGCCGCTCTTCCGCAAGGTCGCGGAACTGGGGCTCGTCGTCCAGTGCCACGCGGGGCGCGACCTCGGCTACCCGGACCGCGCGGACGCCTGCGGGCCGTCGGAGATCGCGACGCTGCTGAAGAACGTGAAGGGCCTCGCCTTCATCGCGGCGCACCTCGGCGGCTGCTCGGGGTATCCGCCGCACGCGACGGACGAGCTGCTCGACCTCGGCGCCTACATCGACACGTCCGCGCTCGTGCAGAACCACCACAAGGACGAGGAGATGCGCCTGTTGCGGTCGTGGCCGCGCGAGCGGATCCTCTTCGCGACGGACTGGCCGTGGACGCACTACCCGGAGGAGCTCGCGTGGGTGAAGGCCGTCCGCGCGCCCGAAGACTGGGGCGCCGTGCTGGGCGCCAACGCGGCAAGGCTGCTGGGGATCGGCGAATGAACAAGCAAGCGAAGGAACGAATTTTCTGGACAAAGGACAAAAGACAGCCGACAGCGGCACAGCAACATCTCACTTCTCACCTCTCACAACTCACTTCTCAACCATGAACAAGCCATTCAAGCTCACCGATCCGTTTGGCACGGCCCCGAAGACCGCGCCGTTCACCCAGTCCGTCTCGACGGGTGTGCCGTGGCACAACCTGCCGATTACGCGCGAGTACACGCTGGGCCAGCTCCTGGACCAGACGATCGCGCGCTGCGGCGAGAACGATGCCGTCGTCTACGCCGACCGCGACTATCGCCTGACCTGGTATCAGTTCGGCGAAGAGGTCGATCTCGTCGCGAAGGGCCTGATGGCGCTGGGCGTCAATCGCGGCGAGAAGGTGGCCCTGTGGGCGACGAATGTGCCGCACTGGGTCGTCCTCATGTTCGCGACGGCGAAGATCGGCGCGATCCTGCTGCCGCTGAACACGAACTACAAGTCGCACGAGATGGACTTCGCGCTGAAGCAGTCCGACGCGGAGAACCTCTTCGTCATCAACGGCTTCCGCGACTGCGACTACGTGCAAGTCATCAACGAGCTGGTGCCCGAGCTGAAGGAGTGTCCGCGCGGCGAGCTCAAGAGCGCGAACTATCCGCACCTGAAGCGCGTGTTCTTCCTCGGCGGCGAGAAGCATCGCGGCATGTACTCGCTGAACGAGGTGAAGTCCCTCGCGTGCGAGGTCTCGCAGGAGGACTACCTCGCGCGGCAGGCGACGGTGGACGTGAACGACGTCGTGAACATGCAGTACACGTCGGGCACGACGGGCTTCCCGAAGGGCGTGCAGCTCACGCACCGCAACATCGCGAACGACGGCTTCTGGATCGGCGCGTGCCAGAACCTGACGTGCCGCGACCGCGTCTGCATTCCCGTGCCGCTCTTCCACTGCTTCGGCTGCGTCCTCGGCGTGATGAGCTGCGTCAACCACGGCGCGACGATGGTCTTCCTCGAGAAGTTCGACCCCGTGCAGGTGATGAACTCGATCGAGCGCGAGAAGTGCACGGCGACGTACGGCGTGCCGACGATGTACATCGCGATGCTGGACCATCCGCTGTTCAACCGCTTCGACTTCCGCTCGCTCCGCACGGGCATCATGTCCGGCTCGGCGTGTCCGACGCACCGCATGCAGCAGGCGAACGACAAGATGTTCATGCGCGAGATCACGAACCCGTACGGCCTGACGGAGTCCGGCCCGGTGATGACGATGACGCGCTACTTCGAGACGTCCATCGCGCGCAAGTGCCAGACGATCGGCCAGGCGCTGCCCGGCGTCGAGGTCGCGATCATCGACCCCGAGTCGGGCGAGATCGCGCCGGTCGGGCAGGATGGCGAGATCTGCTGCCGGGGCTTCAACACGATGAAGGGCTACTACAAGATGCCCGAGCAGACGGCGAAGTGCATCGACAAGAACGGCTGGCTCCATTCGGGCGACATCGGCAAGATGGACGCGGACGGCTACTACTACATCACGGGGCGCCTGAAAGACCTGATCATTCGCGGCGGCGAGAACATCTCGCCGAAGGAGGTCGAGGACTTCCTCGGCACGATGCCGGGCGTCAAGGACGTCGCGGTCGTCGGCTGTCCCTCGAAGAAGTACGGCGAGCAGCCGGCGGCGTTCATCATCCGCTCGACGGGCTCCGAGATCTCGGAGCATGACGTGGCCGTCTTCTGCAAGGACAAGATCAGCTGGTTCAAGATCCCGAAGTACGTCCACTTCCTGGACGTCTTCCCGATGACGGCGAGCCAGAAGATCCAGAAGTACAAGCTGCGCGAGATGGCCGCCCAGCTGTGGCCCGAGGCGTAGGGAGCAAGGAGTAAGTAGCAAGTAGCAAGGAGCAAGGAGTAAGGCGTAAGTAGGAAGTAGCCAAGGAGTATGTAGTAAGTAGTAGGGAGTAAGTATGGAGGTTCAGTTTTTGCTGGCGCATCCGCCGTTGTCGGCTGTCCTTTGTCCTTCGTTCCTTGCCATCACTCCTTCTGAAATTTGAAATCTGAAATCCAGGACCGAATCTGAAATCCAGAACCGAAAGAGAGAAAACAAAAATGAACGCGGAAAACAAGGTTGGCGAGCGGATTCGCACGTACCGCGAAAAGTTCGACATGGGCGTGTGCGACCTCGCGAAGAAGAGCGGCGTCGACGAGGCGACGATCAACGCGATCGAAAAGGGCGAGGTGCTGCCCGCGCTGGGCGTGCTGACGAAGATCTCGCGAGCGCTCGGCCAGCGCCTCGGCACGTTCATGGACGACCAGTTCAAGCCCGACCCGATCGTCACGCGCGCGGCGGACATCGCGTCGGCGAAGGTCGCGGGCGAAGGCGTGAACACGCTCGGCTACTCGTCGCATTCGCTCGCGCGCGGCAAGCCCGACCGCCACATGGACCCGTTCCGCATCGAGTTCGAGGCCAATGGCGTGGACGAGGTCTCGTCGCATGAGGGCGAGGAGCTGATCATCTGCCTCGCGGGCGAGGTCGAGCTCACCTACGGCAACGACAAGACCGTCCTGAAGCCCGGCGACACGGCCTACTACAACGCCGTCGTCAAGCACGGCCTGCGCGCCCTGAACGGCCAGCCGGCCTCGATCTACGGCATCGTCTTCATGCCGTTCTGACGGGAGGCCGGCCGTTTTGGCCTGAACGCGGCGGCCGTCGGTGGCGTTCAATTCTCCAAAACGAGAGCTGAAATGATCTTCAAACTGATGCTGAAGGGGCTGCGGACGGGGAAGGCACGCTTCGCGTGCGCCGTCGCCGGGATTGCCGTCGCCGTGGGCGCGCTCGTCTTCATGACGTCGCTCGTCGCGACCAACAACGCGCAGGCGCCGCTCGTTGCGCGGGCGGCGAGCGTGCCGTGGGCGGCGTGGAGGGCGGACGGCCTCGATCTGGATTTCCGGCGCGGGAAGAGGCCGCCGCCGGCTGCGCGGGCGCCGAAGGGCGGGGCGGCGACCGCCGAGGCCCCGGCCCCGCGCGCGGAGCCCCTGCCGGCGGGCGTGCGGCCCGACC
>CAKUGW010000049.1 GCA_934654805.1 uncultured Kiritimatiellota bacterium | reverse complement strand
TGGCTGTTGTTTCACGCAACCCGCGTGAACATTGGCTCAAACCGCTCTTTTCAAAAAATGAAGTGGCAAAGTCGGGATGGACGGAACTTGAGTCGACGGACGCTTCGCGCTTCCTGCTCTGCACGGACGGCGTGCATGACGTCGTTTCGGCCGGACGCCTGGCCGCCTTCGTGTCCGCCGCACCGACGCTCGACGCGGCAGCTGAACGCATCGCGGCGGATGTCGTCCGTCACGGCGCGCCGGACAACTATTCCTTTGTCCTGCTGGGGGTCTGACGCGGCGGCGGGAAATCTTGTCTAGACAATCTTGATGAAACGCCGCGCGGGTTGCTATAATGTAGCCCGTGAATCGGAATACCAAGAGCCAGACAATCAGCGAACGCCTCAGGATGGAGATCCTGAGCGGCAAGTTCGACGACACGCGCAAGCTGCCGAGCGAGCATCAGCTCATGCGGCGGTTCTCGGTCGCGCGCGAGACGGTGCGGTGCGCGCTGAAGGAACTCCTTGCGAAGAACCTCGTCGACCGTCGCCCCGGCTACGGCACGTTCCTGAAGGAACAGGCGAAGACGTCCGCCGCGCGGACGTTCGGCGTCGTCGTGCCGGACGCCTACTATCCGTTCTACACGCGCATCTGCCGGGGGCTCGACGAGGCGGCGAAGGCGAACGGCTGGACGACGCTTTCGGCGTCCCTCGGCTCCGGCGACATGCGCGAGCGGGCGACGAAGGCGGTCGTGTTCGCCGAGGTCTGCGTGCGCGAGCGCGTGAGCGGCGTCTTCTTCCAGCCGCTCCAGTTCCTGAAGGACGGCGCGAAGTTCAACCGGGCGTTCCTTGACGTCTTCGACCGAGCGGGGATTCCGGTCGTCCTCCTGGACAGCGACTGCCTGCCGCTGCCGCAGCGGAGCGCGCACGATCTTGTCGGCATCGACAACGTACAGGCCGGCTACGAGCTGGCGCGGCACGTGATTGCGCAGGGGGCGAAGCACATCTGGTACTTCTCGAATCCGCTGCCCGCGCCGACGTCGGTCAATCGCGGCAACGGCGTCGGGCTGGCCGTGACCGAGGCGGGGCTGCGCTGGACGAAGGACAGCATCTTCTTCGCTGACCCGACCGACACGCGCGCGGCACGGCGCGTCTTCGCGGGCAAGAACCGCGCGGACGCCATCATCGCCGTGAACGACTACGTCGCGATGCAGCTGCTCAAGACCCTGACGACCATCGGCAAGCGCGTGCCCGAAGACGTGCTGCTCGCGGGCTTCAACGGCGATCCCTGCGGCGAGGACAGCACGCCGCCGATCACGACGATGGTCCAGCCGTGCGCGGAGATCGGGAAGACGGCGGTCGGGCTGATGATCGACCGCCTCAACAGGCCAGACCAGTCGCCGCGCGAGGTGCATCTGGTCGCGGAGCTGGAGGCGCGGGGCAGCACGAGCGCCACGCGGCAGACGAAAGGCAGGAAATCCATGAGAACGGAGGTGCAGTGATGATGGGAGCGGCTCTCTTGGGGACGACGCTTTCACTGGCGGGCGAATGGGCGTTGATGGGGACAGGCCCCGGCGGGCGGCCCGTCGCCTGCGGCGCGTCCGTTCCCGGCGACGTGCAGACGGCCCTGGTCGCGGCGGGCGTCATCCCCGACACGTTCTTCGGGACGAACGAGCTGATTGCGGCGTGGGTCAACCGAACGGACTGGACGCTCGCGCGCACCTTCACGGCCGATGCGGCGCTGCTCGCGGCGAAGTCGGTCGTCCTGCGGCTGGAGGACGTCGACACGTTCGCGACGATTTGCGTCAACGGCACGCCGGTCGGGCGAACGACGAACCGTTTCCGCCGCTGGGAATTTGACGTCAAGCCGTTGCTGCGCGTCGGCGCGAACACGGTCACGGGCGTCTTCCGTCCGGCGTGGACGGTTTCCGAAGAGGAGGCCGCGCGCGCACCGCGCCCAGTTCCCTGCAACAAGAACGGCGACGTGCCGACGATCAACTACATCCGCAAGCCCCAGTGCCACGGCGGATGGGACTGGGGCATCACGCAGATGACCGCCGGATTCTGCGGCACGGTCGAGCTGATCGCCACGGACGACTTTCGGATCGACTACATCCATTCGGACGTCCGGTTCGCGTCCGACCGGTCGCGGGCGGACGTGCGCGTCTTCGTCGAGCTGACGGAGGCCGACGGGCGCGCGGGCGTCGTGACGAACGACTTCGCGCTGGCGAATCCGCGCCTGTGGTGGCCGCGGGGCCTGGGCGAGCCGAACCTGACGACGCTGACGCTCGACGTGCGCGGGCGGAAGATTCCGCACCGGCTGGCCTTGCGGACAGTCGAGCTGGTGAATGACGCGGACGAGGACGCGCTGACGGGCGAGAAGGGGCTCAGCTGCCTCTTCCGCGTCAACGGACGCGACGTGTTCGCGAAAGGCGCGAACTGGATTCCGTGCGACGCCTTTGACAGTCGGCAGACGCCGGCGCGCTACCGCGACCTCCTTGAAAGCGCCGTGGCGGCGAACATGAACATGATTCGGGTCTGGGGCGGCGGCCAGTACGAGAAGGACGTCTTCTACGACCTGTGCGACGAGCTGGGGCTCATGGTCTGGCAGGACTTCATGTTCGCCTGCGGCAACTATCCGGGCGGCGCGTTCCTCGACAATGTTCGCGCCGAGGCCGAGCATCAGGTCAAGCGGCTCAAGGACCACGGCTCGATCGTGGTGTGGGCGGGCGACAACGAGTGCCGATCGACCTGGCGCGCCGGCTTCGAGGAGGTGCGGCGGGATCCCGCGTACTACTACGATCTGTATCGCGCGCGGACGAAGCTGCTGGGCGAGGTCGTCGCGCGGATCGATCCGGGGCGGACGTTCTGGCCGGCCTCACCCTGCAATGGCTTGGACGACGACATGCGCGGCGGCTGCGCGTCCGCACGCGGCGACGTGCACTATTGGGGCGTCTGGCACGGCGGGCTGCCGTTCCGCGCGTTTGGCGAGGTGCATCCGCGCTTCTGCAGCGAATTCGGATTTCAGAGCTATCCGTCGCGCGAGACCTGCGACACGTTCCTGCCGCCCGGCGAGGCCCGTCTGGATTCGCCCGTCTTCAGCCACCACCAGAAGAACGGCGGCGGCAATGCGCGCATTCGCAAGACGCTGGATCGGTACTTCAGCCCGCCGCGCGACTTCGATGCGCTGCTCTACCTGTCGCAGGTTCAGCAGGCGCTGGCCATCCGCACGGCCGTCGAGATGTGGCGCGCCGAGAAGCCGTGGTGCATGGGCACGCTCTTCTGGCAGCTCAACGACAACTGGCCCGTCTCGTCCTGGAGCTCGATCGAGTACGGCGGCAAGTGGAAGCACCTGCACTATCACGCGCGCCGCTTCTACGCCGACGTGGCGATCCTGCCGGTCGAGAACCCGTGGAACGAGGGCCGCTACTTCCTGTCGGTCGTCAACGACACGGACGCGGACGTGACCGACGACCTGGTCATGGAGCGCTGGGACTTCGACGGGAAGGCGCCGCTGGCGAACCCCTGCGAAGGCCAGGTCGCGCCGCCGCGCCGCGTGACGGTGCCGGCGGGACAGGTTCGCCGCTTCGGCCTCTGGTGGGGCAATGTCGGCTTCACGACGTTCCGGTTCGGCGAGGCGTCCGGCTACTGGGTGTCGGCGCCGTACAGGGACTGTCCGCTGGCGGCGGCGACCGTCACGTGGCGCGTCGCGGACGGCGCGACGGCGGGGACGTTCCGCGTGACGCTGACGACGGACTATCCGGCGTTCTTCGTCTGGGTGAACGCGGCGGGCATTCGGGGCGAGTTCGACGACAACTCGATCCTGCTGCTGCCGAATGCGCCGCGCACGCTGACGTTCACGGCCAAGGACAAGACGGTGACGCGCGCGGCGTTTGAACGGGCGTTGACGGTGCGCCACCTGCAGGCGAGCGTGAAGGGTGCGGCCGCGCCGTTGCCCGCGCCGCCCGAAGATCTCGGCAAGAGGGAACTCCGCGCGCGCGGCCTTCAGCTTTGATCGGTGCAGAGAAACAAAAGGAGAGCAGATGAAAACGTATGGAAAAATGTGGGCGTTGGCGGTCGCAGGGACTGCGCTGGCTGTCGCCGGGGCGGCGTCGGCGGACGAGGGCTTCCGTCCGACGGACATGCGCGACATCCGCGTCCGCGCGGGGAGTGCGCTGGACTTGAGTGGTATCCCCGAAAACGGGCGTTACCACGGCTACTTGGCCTACTGGGGTTCGCTGATGCGGCTTTTCGAGACCGACGCGACGCCCGAGACGCGCACGCGGGTCTTCGCCGAGTACGTGACGCAGATGCGACGGCAGGGGTTCAACATGATTCGCCTTGCGAGCGTCCTTGACGTGGCCAACGGCTGGCAGCGCACCGTCACGGCGCCGGGCTATCTCGACGACGTCGACCTGTTCGTGTCCGAACTGGAAAGGCAGGGCGTCCGCATCTTCCTCGACATCACCGGCGGCAGCCTCCTGCAGACGAACGCCGTCAACCACCTGGCGATGAAGAGCGCGGTCATGGCGAAGGCGCCGCGCGAATGGGCGATGTGGACGAACTGCACGGAGCGGATTCTCGGTCGCCGCAACGCCTACACGGGGCGGACGCTCGCGGAAGACCCGAACCTGCTGGGCGTCATGCCGTTCAACGAGCAGGCGACGGGGGCGAAGCTTCAGCTGCTGCTCTACTGGAAGCGCCTGCCGGAGGACGTCAAGGTGCGCTACCGCGAGATCCTGGGCGGCGACCCGGCACACTTCTACGAGGCGGGCGCCCAGGGGCGCGCGCATCACCTGCGGCTGTCGGAGCTCTTTGCGGCGCGCGCGGCGGACTATCGCCAGTTCATCCGCAGCCTCGGCGGGCGCATGCCGATTTCGGTGTACAATTCCAACATCGACCTCGGCGCCTGCGCGGCGCGCTGGCAGGAGGCGGATCTCGTGACCTACAACTTCCACTTCGCGCATCCGCAGCGGGGCATTGACAACCCCGGCGCGTTCTTCATGCAGGGCTCGTCCCTGACGCGCACGGCGAACGGCGACGACTTCTGCTACGGCAACCGCATCCGCCTCGCGGATCGCCCGTTCGCCGTCTCGGAACTCTCGCAGGCGTATCCGAACGCGCGGCGTTTCGAGACCGCGATGCTGCCGGCCGCGTATGCCGCGCTCAACGGCTACCAGACGATCATGTGGCACGAGGGCGCGGTCGAGCTGGAGGCGGAGGGCCCGTGGCCGCGCGGCAAGATTGACGTCTTCAAGGTCGCGACAAGCCCGATTGCGCGCGCCCAGGCGTTCCTGACGTCCGTCCTGTTCCGGCGCGGCGACGTGAAGACCTCGCCGCACGAGGTGCAGATCCTCGTGTCGAACGACTACTGGCGCGGCCATTCGGCCCATGCGCCCTCGACCGCCCAGGCGAAGATCGGCCTGCTGGCGAAGTGCGGGCTCGTGTTCCCCGACTTGCCGCGCCCCGCCGGGCTGCCGCCGGTTCCGAAGGCCGACCTGACCTATGCGCCGGATCGCGGCGACGAGATCGTGGACGGCGAATTCGTCACCTCGGCCAAGGGCAAGGAGACGGGCGCGTTCGACATGGACGCCTGCGTCGCCACGATGAAGGCGCGCGGCATCCTCGCGCCCGACAACATCTCGTCGCCGAAGGACGGCGTGTTCCAGAGCGACACGGGCGAAATCGTGCTGCGGGGGAAAGAGGCGTTCATGTCGGTCGTCACGCCCTTGACGGAGGCCGTGTGCCTCAATGCGGGGATGGGAACGGCGCTGGGGAAGCTGCGCATCGCGCGGACGAGCCGTGACGCCTGCATCGCCGTGACGTCAATGGACGGCAAGCCGCTCGGCGACAGCCGCCGGATGACGTTCCTGTTCATCACCCGCGAGTCGAACACGGGCTTCGCCTTCGAGAAGGACGGCAAGACGGTCAAGACGTTCGGCTCGTATCCGGCCCTGTTGGAGACGGGACGTCTGGCGGCGAGCCTCCGCCTGGCGAATGCGGACGGGCTGAAGCTCTGGCTGCTCGGCTACAACGGCGAGCGGCTTGAGGAGCTGCCGCTGCAACGGACGGCGGACGGCGTCCGCTTCGTCCTCGACACGTCCCGCACGGTGCACGGTCCGACGCCGTTCTTCGAGCTGGCGCCCGCCGAGGGCCGCCGCGAGCTGTTCAACGGCCACGACCTGACGGGCTGGCACACGTACCTGCAGGGTCGCGGACGCAACGTCGACCCCAAGGGCGTGTTCGCGGTCACGAACGGCGTGCTGCGCATCAGCGGCGAGGAGTGGGGCTCGCTCGTGACGGAGGAGGATTTCTCGGACTATCGGCTCACGGTGGAGTACCGCTGGCTGGGGACGGCGTTCGGCGACAAGCGCGACGCTGCGCCGGACAGCGGCATCCTCTTTCATTCCGTCGGCTCGGATGGCGGTTTCGACGGCATCTGGATGGCCTCGCACGAGCTCAACCTCATTCGCGGGGCGACGGGCGACTTCTGGACGGTGCATCCGAAAGGTTCTGACATGTTCCTCTGCGCCGAGGTGTCCGCGACGGAGAAGGCGGAGGACCGGCTGTGGCGCGAGGATGACGGCAGCCGCCGGATTCGGCATTTCACGTACCCGGTCTGGTGCGCGGGCGGGCGCGCGGTCAAGGTCACCGGCAATGCGCGCATCTGCCGGGGCGACATCGCGCGCGACTGGACGGATACGCCCGAAACGGCGTTGGCGGTGAACGAGAATCCGATGGGCACGTGGAACACGGCGACGCTGGAATGTCGAGGCGATCGCGTCCGTGCGTTCTTCAACGGCAAGCTCGTCAACGAGGCGACGCACGTCCGCCCGTCGCGCGGGCGCATCCAGCTGCAGAGCGAGGGCTGCGGCGTCGAGTTCCGCCGCGTGACGCTGGAGCCGCTGGCCGCCGAGGCCCGGTAGGCCGTCTGTCCGATTTTCGGTCAAATAACAAATCAAAGAAAGGGTACGTCAAATGAGCAAACTGTTGATTGCGGTCGTTGCATCGTCTCTCGGACTCGTGGCCGGAGCGATTGAACCTGAGACGGACGCCGTCGGCAACTACGTCTTTACGGTTGCGAGCGGCGAGGAAACCTGTTCGGAGATCCTGTCGGGTGGCGGCGACGTCATCAAGAAAGGGGACGGCAAGCTGACGCTGACGGGCGTCAACACCCTGACGGGAACTTACCGCGTCGAACAGGGCACGTTGCAGATGGCCGCGACGGCGCATCCGGGCACAGGCGTGGCCAAGCCGTCGCTCGTCGTCGCGGCGGGCGCGACTTTCGTCTCCGACGACCCGACGACGGGCGGCGCTTGGTCAAACATCCCCTTTGAGACGATGACGCTGTCCGGTGCGGGCGTGGACGGACAGGGCGCGTTCGTGCGCGACGGGGCGATCCTGCGGGGCGGCGGTCTGGCTGTCACGCTCGCGGGCGATACGACGATCAGCGTCAAGAGCATGTGGAATCCGGGGGCGGTCAACCTCAACGGCTACAAGCTGACCAAGATCGGCGCGGGACAGCTGGATGGCTACAACAAGACGTTCACGGCCGACGGCGACGGCGGCAAGGGTTCCGTCTGCATTGCCGAGGGCCGCTACCTGAATCAGGAGGCCTACAACCTGTCCGGCGGGTCGGCTGAAAACGTGCTGACGCTTTCGGGCGGCGCAACCTATGATCTCTATTCCCGTAACGGCACGTCTGCGCCGTCCGAATGGACGCTGAACGTCGCGGGGCCGGCGACGGTCGCCTCCCATGACGCGACGGGTTCGGCCGTCTGGAAGGGCCCGCTCCAGGCGGCGGACGTCCTGACCTTGTGCGGCGATGCGGCTGCGGGGTTTGAAGTCCTGACCTTCAAGGGCCCGGCGACCGTGGGCGACGTGACGATTGGCACACCGGCCGTCGTGGCCGAGTTCCAGGGCGAGACGTCGCTGACCGGCACGGTGTTCGCCGGCAACGGCACGCTGCGCCTGAAGGGTTGCGAGAACGTCGGCATCACGGGAGCGGTCGGCAGCGACAGCAAGAACCATGTCAGCCGCTATGAATTCGTCGACGTCGGCTTGGCGCGGCATTCGGCGAACGTCTACCTGAACGGCAAGGCAGGCGACACGACGCCCACGACCTTCTGCCTGACGAATTCGGTGTGGGACGGGCACGCGACGGAATTCGTCGTCTGCGCCAACTACTGCCGTTCCGTGCTGGACATCTGCGACAGCGTCTTCACGAATGCGACGTGGGTCGGCGGACGATCTGCCGCGCCGTATGCCGGAATCGGCGCGTTCCATCAGCGCGGCGGTTTGTTCTACGGCCCGCTGCTCCTGAACGAGCAGCCGGGCAACGCGGCCTACATCAAGGAAAGCGGCTTCTTCGACAACGCCAAGGCGGATCTTCAGGTCGGCGGCAACGGTTTCGGCGCGGTGCATCTGCTCGCAGGCGACAATGTTGTCGGCGGCTCGCTGAAGATGGAGTCGCGCGGCGACTGGTCGACGAATGGCGGCACGGTCTACTATCAGGCGGGCGGCTCGAATGCCGTCTACATGATCTACCAGTCGGCGCAGAAGGAGGGATGCGAGAGCGTCTTGGCGTTGGAGGGGCCGACGACGGTCTTGAAGTCTTCGGAATGGAGCGTGCTCACGATGAAGGTGGATCCGAGCCTCGCGTTCACGGCTGTCTCGGCGATCAACGACGGCGCGCGGCTGACGTCCGGGCGATTCGCGCGCGACGAAAGATGCCCGAAGACGGAGGGTGCGCAGGCCAAGTGGTACCTGAGCTTCGACGGCGGCATCGTCCATCAGACCTATCATGGCGACTGGTTTGCCGATGACTCTGGCAATCGGGCGCCGGACAAGGTGATTGTCGATGAGGGCGGCGTGTCCATTGACACGACCGGGTGCACGGCGGAGGCGTTCTTCTCCGTGCCGTTCGAGGCGCCCGTCGGAAAGATTGTCGAATCCATCGACCTGCCGACAGACGCGGCGTTCGCGAACGAGGTCTACCTGACGCCGGTCAAGGTCGAGATCCACGGCGTCGGCGCGGGTGCGGCGGCGATTGCGATTCTCGACAGGGAACGCCGCACGATCAGGGAAATCAAGGTCGTCGCGCGCGGCACGGGCTACGACGACACGACGACGGCGACCATCGAGGCGGCGGCGCACCAGTCTGATTCGGCGAAGCAGGTGAAATACGCCTGCAACGTGAATCTCGCCGAAGCGCCGACGACAGGGGCCGGACTGCGCAAGCTGGGCACGGGCACGCTGGACCTTCGGAAGGCCAGCACGTTTAGGGGCCCCGTCACGGTGCGGGAGGGCACGGTGCGCTTCCGCGTCGCCAATTCGCTGCCGGAGGGCGCGTCGCTCGTCGTGGGGGATGGCGCGACGGCCGACTTTACGGGCGGCTACGGCGCCGCGTCCGAGCCGGTTGTCGTGCCGACGCTCGACGTCGCCGGGAACGCGCTGGTCACGGGCCTCCCGGAGCAGGGCCTGCGGGTCTCGGAGGCCCTGAAGGTCAACGCCGAAATCGGGAAGAAAGCCCAGGTCGCCGGAACGCTGGTGCTGGCGGACGGCGTGACGATTTCGGGCGTCGACGTCGCCAACCTGAATGCCGAGCGGAAGAACGTCATTCTGGAGGCCGACAAGAAGGGCGGGATCCTCTGCGAGGGCACGGTCAACTTGCCGGAAGTCCCGAAGGGCTGGCACGCCTACATTTCAGGACGACGGCTGTACGTGAGCCGCGAACGGGGACTCGCCGTGGTCATCCGCTAACGAAGGAGAATAGCAGATGACGTTTCGGCTGCCCGCGCTTCTGTTCTCTGCCACGCTCCTGTCGCTGTCGGCCCCGGCGGCGGACTACCATGTCGCCGAGAACGGGGACGACGCGAACGACGGCCTGTCGCCCACACGGGCGATCCGCTCGATTGCGCGCGTCAATGCGCTTGACCTTCAGCCGGGCGACCGCGTCCTCTTTCGGCGCGGCGACCTGTTTCGCGGCTCGGTCGAGGGGCGGAACGGCGTCACCTACAGTGCGTTTGGCGACGGCGACGCACGCCCGACCCTTTGCGGGTCGAAACGCGACTATGCCGATCCGAAGCTGTGGGTGCGGACGGACGAGCCAAACGTCTATCGGTGCACGGCGCGCATCCATAACGCGGGCATTGTCCTCTTCGACCGCGAGCCGCGCCGGGTGGACGGCGAGCCCGTGGTCGCGCAGATGCGCCTACCGAAGCGGAACGAGCCGTTCGACACGCCGGTTGCGCTGGACGCCGACCTGACGTTCCGCAACCTGTTCCGCGAGGATCGCCTGGAGCTGCGCAGCGACAGGGGGAGCCCCGGCGCACGCTTTCGGCACATCGAGATCGGCGAGCACGGACACGGCGTGTGGATCAATGCCGACGACCTGCTCGTCGAGAACCTCCACCTGACGCTGACAGGCTCCAACGGCGTCGGCGGTTCGGGCGAACGCCGGAACGTCACCGTGCGCAACTGTCGGATCGACTGGCTGGGCGGTAGCATCATCGAGGGATGGAAGTTCGGCACGGCGCGCTTCGGGAACGCCATCGAGATCTGGGGCGGCTGCAACGGGTTCCGGGCGCTGAACAACCGCATTGCCAATGTCTACGACACGGGCGTCACGATCCAGTGCAACGACCGTGCGGACTTCGTCTGCAAGATGGAGAACGTCCTCTTCGCCTCGAACGTCATTGACCGCTGCTTCTGGGCGCTCGAATACTACAACCGCAACAACGCGCCGGGGAGCTTTACGCGCAACGTGCGGTTCGAGGGCAATATCTGCCGCGACACGGGCCGTGGCTGGGGTTGCACGGGCCGCGAATCGCGGGCGCCGACAGTCAGCATCGGCGAGACGCCGGAAGGGTCATCCGGCATCGTCGTGGCGGGCAACCGCTTCCTCGGCTCGACCGGGCCGCTCGTCCTGATCCGCGAACCCGTGGCGAAGGGCGCCGTGTCGTTTCGCGGCAACGTCTACGCGCAGCGTCCGGGCGGCGTCCTGGTGGCGCGGCAGTCGGCCCTGAAGACCTTCGCCACGCCGTCCGAGGCGTGTCCGCTGACGGAATTCCCCTACGAGGCGGCGTCCGCGCGGGAGACGCTTCGCCGCGAGCTGGGCGACGAGACGGCGTGTGTGGAGCCGTTGCCGTAGGTGGCGTCCAAGCCGGGTGAGGCGGACGATCTTGACGAGGTAAAGGCGGCCTTGTTCAGTCTGACAGTCGAATCATGTTCTGATTCGACTGTCAGAACGTTCTTGTCCGATGGCCTATAGGCGCATCAAGACAAACAGATTGGAGGAGTGATGATGGAAGAAGATGAACAGGAAAAGCCGTCGGCGGAAGAGATCTACAGACGCTGGAAGGAGAGCCATCAGCGATGGCTTGCGGACTGGAAAGGCGACATCGCGCGCGCGGAGGCCGGCGACATCCATGCGATGCACAAGCTTCTTCTCCGCTATCGTAGCGGTCGATTTGGCCTTGCCCGTGACATGGAACGCGTGGCCTATTGGGAGCATCGCTTGGTCGCGCGTCAACGTGAACTTGCCGAGACGGGTGACCCCGAACAGATGTACGAATGGGGGGACTGGCTGCGGAAAGGCGTGTACGTCCCTCAGGACGTGGCAGCGGGCGTGGACTGGGTGCGCCGTGCCACAGGCTGGTATCAGGCGCGCTTGGACTACGCGCGTTGGATGCTGCACGGGGCGTTTGGCGTTCCGAAGGACGAGTCGGGAGGGTTGGCGCGCCTGTTGCGCGAGGCTGTAGAATCAAACGGCTCTTTTAGGTACCGCCTCGCGAGCGACATCGCGTGCTGCTACCACTACGGCGTGGGCACGGCGAAGGACGAAGACGAGGCTTTCCGTTGGTACATCCTTGGCGTTCAGGGCAGCGATGGTGTCTTTCCGACGGATTGGCTGGCCATCGCCGGTGAATATGAGCGGCGTGGCGACCTTACGGCGGCGTTTCACTGGTATCAGGAGGCCTTGGGCGAAGATTATCACGATCCCGAAGTGGAGAAGATTGTCGGCATGTGGCTTTATTGCGGTAAGGGAACGCCGCGAGATGTGGCGCGTGCGAAGAAGCTGCTCGCGCATGCGGCGGAAGTTGGGGGAGACGACGATGCGGCGAAGCTCTATTATTTCATCCTTGACGAAGAGAAGCATGGCCTCTGTGGTCGAACGCCGACCTGTCTGCCGGTTGACGTGCCGCCGCTCAACTACGAATGGAGTCAGATTCAATGAAATTCATTCGCTATGGCGTGCTCAAGGCGTACGACCACCCGACCTGGAACACGGGCGAGAGCGACCACTTGCCGCCCTGCCGCTACGGGATGTACGCCTTTCCCTACGGATTTCGGGATTCGTTCTACCTCTTTAACCGTCCGGCGAGCGAGCCGGATTCCACTCTGCAGTACGTCCGGGACGAGCGGGGCGAGAAGCTGACGCTGCGCGCGACGGAAGCCTATCTGAAGCAGTATGACCTGGGCGATGGCGTAGTTCAATGCTATTGCCGCCAACGGGGCGAGCAGACGCCGCTGGGCAAGAATCCCGCCAAATGGCTCCGTGAACACGGCTATCCGACGATTCAATCCTACGAGGAAGACCGTCCGTCCTATGTGTGCGTCATGAAGGACGCGTCCAATCCGCCGTACGTCCTTCCGGACGGGAAGCTTTCGGAGGAGGTCAAGTTTCTGCTGGACGCCGACGGCGACCGAATTGATGCCGAGGCCTTCTTCCTTCGGGAATGGCGGCCCATCGACTTCGCCGAACGCTACCGTTCATGGTGGATTCCGACGCGGATCGAGCAGATCAATGACGATATCGGTTATCGGTTTTATCACAAGGATGATCCTCGACGTCGGAACTGGAGCATCAAGGATGATGTTCGCTTTGCGTTCATGATTGCGCGTCTCGCGCGGCAGGGCATCGCGATCGAGCAGCTTTATGCTTGGCCGGTCTACGATGACGGGGACGAGAAGTTCCTGACGACCTACAAGAAGCCGCATGCGTTCGAGTACAACGGCAACCTGTGGCACCATCTGGAGAAGTTTGTGCGTCCGATGGATGTCCTCTCGCGCGTTCGCAACTGGGTCTGTACCTCGACGGCGGCGTTCGAGCGGGCGATCCGCAAGGTCGAGCCGAAGCAGTCCCGAACCCTTACACGGCTGAAGGGCGCGGCGCCCGTGCTGACGTCCGGCGGCCCCTACGGCATGCAGCCGACGTTCGACGTCGACTGCAGCACCGAGGTTTTCTTCGACGAAAAGGCCGTGAAGGCGATCACGTGAAGCGGCCCTCCGTCAGGCGTAGACGACCTTCGCGTAGTCCGCGCGCTGAACGCCGCGCGGATACGTGACCGCCGGGAGGCCGAAGAGCATGGCGCAGAACGGCGTCGTCCGCCGGATGCCCGACGTCTTCTCGAGCAGTTCGGGGATCTCCTTCTGCGCGAGCTGGAGGAATCCGCACCAGCAGGTGGCGAGGCCATGCGCGTTGGCCAGCATCTCGAAGTAGGTGCAGGCCGCCGCAAGGTCTTCGCGGGGCGTCGTCACGGCCTTGTCCGTCTCGTCGGACGTGATGATCAGCAGCCCCGGCGCGCCCCGGAAGAAGATGTCCGCCTTGCCTTGCCGCAGCTTGATCGCCGGAACCGCCAGCCATCGCGGCAGGAGCTTCGTGCCGTCGCGATGCTCCTCCACCGCGTGGATGAACCGCTGGCGAAAGGCATCCGTCGATTGGCGCGTCGGATGGCAGATGAACGTGAGCGCGCGGGCGTTGCAGCCAGTCGGCACATTGCCGAGCAGGCGGAGGATGCGGTCAAGCGTCGCCGGGTCGACGTCGGCCTCCTGAAACCGCCGGACGGAGCGACGGACTTGCAGCCAGTTCTCGACGGCTTCCGCCGACGGCAGCGTCAGCCCCGCCGTCGCGATCGAATCGGCGGCGCGACAGCCGTCGAAGGTGATGGCGCCCTTCGGGCAGACGGCGAAGCAGTGCTGGCAGCGCATGCACCGCTTCTCGTCCTTGATGAACGGATAGCCGTCCGCATCGGTCTTCAACGCGCCAAACGCGCAGTCGCGCACACACGCGCCGCAGCGGACGCAATTCGTCTTGTCGAGTTCAAACAGGCTCATGAATCACCTCGCTTTCTCCGTTTTCCCCAAGGCGCGGCAGTCGAATCCGCCGTGCCTCGTCCGCACATTATACCATTCCGTCGCCGCGCCGTGTCATGGACGGGGCCGAAACTGCGCGTTCTTGCCCTGCATCCTTCAAGAAGAATTGCGTATGCGCGCACACGCGCGCGCGTAAACGTGAAGAAAATGCTATAATACACGCCTATGAGCGAAGAAGAGACGAAGAACGCGGCGTCGGCCGGAGGCATCCTCGAGGACGTGAACATCGAAGAGGAGATGTCGAGGGACTACATCGACTACTCCATGAGCGTCATCATCGGGCGTGCGCTGCCGGACGTGCGGGACGGCCTGAAGCCCGTCCACCGCCGCTGTCTCTTCGCGATGCACGAGCTCGGCAACGCCTGGAACACGAAGCACGTGAAGTCCGCCCGCGTCGTCGGCGAGGTCATCGGCAAGTACCATCCGCACGGCGACTCGTCCGTCTACGACGCGATCGTCCGCCTCGCGCAGGACTTCTCGCTGCGCCTTCCGCTCGTCGACGGCCACGGCAACTTCGGCTCGATCGACGGCGACCCGCCGGCCGCGATGCGCTACACCGAGGTGCGCATGCAGAAGGTGACGGACGAGCTTCTGGGCGACCTGGAGAAGGACACGGTCGACATGATGCCGAACTTCGACGAGACGCAGGAGGAGCCGACCGTCCTGCCCGCGAAGCTGCCGAACCTGCTCCTGAACGGCTCGTCGGGCATCGCCGTCGGCATGGCGACGAACATTCCGCCGCACAACCTCGTCGAGCTCTGCGACGGCATCGACTACTACGTGCAGCACCGCGACGACTGCTCGGTCGACGACCTCATGCAGTTCGTGAAGGGCCCCGACTTCCCGACGGGGGCCGAGATCTGCGGCGTGAACGGCATCCGCGCGATGTACAAGCTCGGGCGCGGCCAGCTCACGGTGCGCGGCAAGGCCGAGGTCGTCGTCGACGCGAAGACCGGGCGCGAGAAGATCGTCATCAGCGAGATTCCCTACGGCGTCAACAAGCGCGAGATGATCACCCACATGGCCACGCTCGTGAAGGAGAAGGTCATTGAGGGCGTCTCGGACATCCGCGACATCTCCGGCGGCCACACGAGCGATTCCAAGGGCGCGCCGAAGGGCAAGAAGACGACGGAGGACGAGATCTGCATCGTCGTCGACCTGAAGCGCGACGCGGTCGGCGAGATCGTCCTGAACCACCTCTACAAGCACACGCAGCTCCAGACGACGTTCGGCGCGATCCTGCTCGCGATCGTCGGCGGGCGGCCGAAGATCCTGAACCTGAAGGAGTACTTCGCGTGCTACGTCGACCACCGCTTCGAGGTCATCACGCGGCGGACGCGCTTCGACCTCAAGAAGGCCCAGGCCCGCAAGCACATCGTGGACGGCCTCCTCCTGGCGATCGAAAACCTCGACGAGGTCGTGCGCATCATCCGCGCCTCGAAGACGCGCGACGAGGCGAAAAGCTCCCTCCAGGCGAAGTTCGGCTTCACCGACCTGCAGGTCAACGCGATTCTCGAAATGCGCCTCTACCAGCTCGTCGGCCTCGAACGCGACAAGCTGGCGGACGAGCTCGCGAAGCTGCTGGCGACGATTGCGGAGCTGGAGGCGATTCTCGCCGACCCGGAGAAGGTCTACGCGATCATCCGGGCGGACGTCGCCGACCTGAAGCTGCGCTTCGGCGCGAAGGAGGACGCGAAGCGCCGCACGGAGATCGTGGCGGACGCGAATGAGGTCTCGGTCAAGGACCTCATCCCCGACGAGCCGTGCGTCATCACGCTCTCGAACCGCGGCTACGTCAAGCGCGTGCCGCTGACGGAATACAAGGAGCAGCGGCGCGGCGGCCACGGCGTCAAGGGCGCGCAGGTGAAGGAGGAGGACTTCATCCGCCTCGTCTTCGTCGCCGAGACGCACGACGAGCTGATGTTCTTCACGAACACCGGCCGCCTCTTCGTGAAGGGCGCGTACGAGATTCCAGAGGCGCCGCGCACGAGCTTTGGGCGTCCGCTCATCAACCTCCTCAACCTCCAGCCGGGCGAGCAGGTGCTGCAGCTCCTGCCGATCCGCTCGTTCGAGGGCGATGTCGACGTCTTCTTCGCGACGCGCAACGGCACGGTCAAGAAGACGCTCCTCGGCGACTTCCAGAACGTCAACAAGGCCGGGCTTCGCGCGATCAACATCGACGCGGGCGACGAGCTCGTGGCGGTGCGCCTCGTGAAGCCGTCCGACGACGTGCTGATGCTGACGAAGGACGGGCGCGCGATGCGCTTCGCGGCGACGGACGTGCGGCGGATGGGCCGCACGGCGACGGGCGTGCGGGGCATTCGCCTGCGCGAGGGCGACCGCGTCGTGAGCTTCGACGTCGTGGACGACGCGAAGACGCTCTTCATCGCGACGGCGAACGGCTACGGCAAGCGCTGCGAGTTCAGGGACTTCGCGCGCCACAACCGCGGCGGGCAGGGCATGATCGGCATCAAGGGCGCGGAGCGCAACGGCGCGGTCGTCGCGGCGCACGCCGTGTCGGACGACGAGAACGTCATCTCGATCACGAGCGACCAGCAGATGGTGCGGAGTCCCGTCGCGCAGTTCAGCGTGCAGAGCCGCATCGCGCAGGGCGTGAAGCTCGTCCGCCTCTCGGAAGGCGCGACGCTTGTCTCGGTCTCGGTCTGCGAAGGGTCGGAGGAGGAGCCGGCGGCGCCGGAGACGGCGACCGGCCCCGGCGCGCCCGTCGCCCCGGACGGCGGCGCGGCGTCGGGCGCCGCAGACGCGGCATCTGGAGTTTCTGACACAACCACCACCACACCTGAAGGAGAAAACGCATGAAGAAGTCCCTGATCGCCGCGGCGCTCGCGTCCGCGCTTTGCCTCGTGAACGCTGTCCGCGCCGACGATGGCGAGTGGGCATGGTCGCCCATCGGGCTTGGACTTTGCGCACCGGTCCAGATTCCGTTTGCGCACAGCGACGTCTATGGGCTGCGCCTCGGCGGCTTCTACGGGGCGCATGCGGAGGTCGTGGGCCTGGATGTCTCGTTCGTGGGCGCGCAGGAAAACCTTGTCGGCGTCCAGTTGGCGGCGGTCGGCTTGGCGCACTTCTCGGCGACCGGGCTTCAGGTGGCCCTGGCGACGGTCGACATGACCTTTACGGGCGTCCAGGTCGCCGCGCTCAACTGGAACAACGCGGATTCGCTCGGCGTCCAGTTCGCGGTCGCGAACGCCAACCAGTCTGACTTCACGGGCTGGGCGGCCGGTGCGCTGAACGCCTCGCTGAACTTCACGGGCTTCCAGCTCGGCGTCTTCAACCTGGCGGACGACCTGACGGGCTTCCAGCTCGGCGTCGTCAACGCGACGCAGCGGCTGAACGGCCTCCAGGTCGGGCTCCTGAACCTCATCTGCGAGTCGAAGCTGCCGATCATGGTGATCGCGAACGCAGGGTTCTGATCAGGTCGCCGAGTTTAGCCTCTGCGGTCTTGCCCCGGAGGTCGTGGACGAAAGCGATGTCGCGCGAGCCGTCTTTGTAGAAGACGGCTCGCGTGCCTTTGACGTCGATGTGCCCGTAGCCCGCGTTCGCGCAGAGGACGCGCAGCTTCGAGATGCGGACGAACTCCTCGGCTTCGGGCGGCAGGGGTCCGAAGCGGTCTTTCATTTCGGCGGCGAGGGCGCTGACGACGCGGACGTCCTGCGCCTCGGCGAAGCGCTTCATGAGCGAGAGCCGCTGCACGTCCTCCTCGATGTAGTCGTAGGGCAGGCGCGGGTTCGCGAAGTCGAGGTTGAGTTTCACGTCGACGATCGCCTTCACCTTCTCGCCTTTCATCTGCGCGATCGTGCGCCGGAGCATCTGGCAGTAGAGGCCGAAGCCGATCGCGGCGATGTGCCCCGACTGCTGGGCGCCGAGCAGGTTGCCCGCGCCGCGCAGCTCCAGGTCGCGCACGGCGAGGTTGAATCCGCTGCCGAGGCCGCCGTGCCGCTTGAGCGCCGCGAGACGCTCCCGCGCGTCCGAGTCGATGTCGCCGGACGGCGGCAGGAGAAAGTAGGCGAATCCCTGCCGCGCGGCGCGCCCGACGCGCCCGCGCAGCTGGTAGAGGTCGGCCATGCCGAACGTGTCCGCCTGGTCGACGAGGATCGTGTTCGCGCGCGGGATGTCGATGCCGGACTCGATGATCGTCGTCGAGAGGAGGATGTCGTAGGCGCCGCGCTCGAAGTCGCGCATCTTCTTCGCGAGCGTCTGCGTGTCCATCTGCCCGTGCGCGACGACGATGCGCGCCTTCGGGCACAGGGCCTTCAGCCGCCGCTCGACCTTGCCGATGGACATCACGCGGTTGTGCAGGAAGTAGACCTGTCCGCCGCGCGCGACCTCGGCTTCGACGGCCGCGCGGACAGTCTCGTCCGCATCGCGCACGATGCGCGTCTCGACGGCGACGCGCTCGCGCGGCGGCGACCGCAGCAGCGAGAGGTCGCGCGCGCCGGTCATCGAGAGGTAGAGCGTGCGCGGAATCGGCGTCGCGGAGAGCGTCAGGATGTCCGCCGTCGCGCGCAGCCGCTTCAGGAACTCCTTGTGGCGCACGCCGAAGCGCTGCTCCTCGTCGATGATGATGAGGCCGAGGTCCCGGAAGCAGATCTTCGAGGTGAGGATCGCGTGCGTGCCGATCACGATGTCGCAGGCCCCGGTCGCGAGCCGCTGGAACGTGCCCCTGTGCGTGCCGGACGTCTGGAAGCGCGAGACGGACTCGATGCGGATGGGCGTGCCGTCGAAGCGCGAGGTGAACGTCTCGAAGTGCTGCTCGGCGAGGACGGTCGTCGGCGCGAGGACGGCGACCTGCTTGCCGTTCATCGCCGCGACGAACGCCGCGCGCATCGCGACTTCCGTCTTGCCGTAGCCGGCGTCGCCGCAGATGAGGCGGTCCATCGGCTTGCGCGCGGCGAGGTCGGCGTCCACGGCGGCGATGGCGGCGGCCTGGTCGGGCGTCTCCTCGTAGGGGAAGGCCGCGTCGAAGGCGTCTCGTCCGTCGCAGTGGACGTCGTAGGCGAAGCCCGGCGCCGTCTCGCGCTTCGCCTGCGTCTCCAGCAGGGCGGCGGCAAGGTCGGTGACGGCCTTCTGCGCGTCTTTCCTGTCCTTTTCCCACCGCTTGCCGTCAAGGCGGTGCAGGTGCACGGCCTCGCCCTTGACGCCGACGTAGCGCGAGAGCAGGTGCGCGTGCGCGGCGGGCACGTGCAGCTTCGCGCCGTCCGCGTATTCGATCGTGAAGACCTCGCTTCGCTTGCCGTCGAGGAGGATTTCGGAAGAGCCGATGTAGCGGCCGACGCCGTAGTCGACGTGGACGACGCATTCGCCGGGCTCCAGGTCCTCGAAGTCGTTGAGGCGCGGACCCTGGACGACGGCGGCGTTCGTGCGGACGTGGATCTTGCGCTTGGCGAAGACGCGGTCGGCTTTCGTCACGACGACGAGGCTGCCGATCTCGAAGCCGCCGGAGAGGTCGTCGAGGCGGACGACGGTCGCGCCACGTCTTTCGGCGGCGGCGAGGTGCTGGTCGAGGCGCTTGCGCGCGGCGTCGAAGAGCTCGGGATGATGCGCCTCGTCCGCGCCGAGTTCGGCGAAGCCCGGCAGGGGCGCCGTGGCGAAGTCGTAGGTCGGCACGCCCGCCGGCGGCGGATCGCCGGTGAAGACGACAGGATGGCCGCTTAAAACCGTCTCAAGCGAATAGGCGTTGTGCTCCAGCGCAAGAACCGTTGCGCCTGGCGGCAGGAGATCAAGAAGGGTAGCAGCTTCCGCACTTCCTTCTCCCTTCTTCCCGCTTCTCTCTCCTTTCTTCCCTTTTCCTTCTTCCTTCTTCCCTTTTCCTTCTTCCTCTTCCTTCCCGTCTTCCCGAATCGGCAGGATTTCGGCTTCGTCAATGCGCGCAATTGAGGTCTGCGTCGCGGGGTTGAAGGTGCGGAGGCTTTCGAGGTCGTCGCCGAAGAACTCGGCGCGCACGGGGAACTCGTCGCCGGGACTCCAGACGTCAACAATGCCGCCGCGCACGGAGAAATCGCCCTCCTGTTCGACCTGCGGTGTCCGCGCATAACCGATTTCGGCGAGCTTTTCGGCGATTTCGCTCAAATTCAGCCTCTTATCGCCCTCTTCTCCGGGGCCTGTCCCCACAACTCCGGGGCCTGTCCCCACATGCTTGCCCTTCCCCACGGGGCCTGTCCCCACGATTCCCGCCTCTTCTTCCTTCCTCCTTTTCCCCTCTTCCTTCAAGACGAGGCTGGGGACAGACCCCAAGGGAAGGGGTGTCGAAAGGGCGGTGGACGAGGCGACGACGACACAGGGATACGGGGACAGACCCCAGGCCTTGAGCGCCGAAAGTGTCTTCAGCCGGAGACCGAACGCCCCCTTGTCGTTGTCGATAAGTGGTGGAAATTCGAGAATTCGCAGCTGATTTGAATGCGTCGTGGAGGGCCTGTCCCCATTCTCCGGGGGCCTGTCCCCACGGTTGTCCGGGGGCCTGTCCCCAAGGGGGGCGTCGGGTTGGGCGAGGATGCGGAGGTCATCGACGAGGCGGTCGGCTTCGGGCAGGCCGGGCGTGACGGCGAGGACGAGACGCGCAGGGCGGGCGAGGGTCGCGGCGAGGAATGCGTCGGCCGATCCCGTGAGCGAGGGAAGCGAAATCGTGGGGACAGACCCCGAAATCGTGGGGACAGGCCCCGGAGTTGTGGGGACAGGCCCCCTTTGACCCGTGGGGACAGGCCCCTCGGGACGGAACAGCGACGCGAAAAGGTCGAGAGCCTCTTTCATGCAAGTGCCGCATAGTATAGCACAAAATTTGATATAATCTCTCGTCGCAAGAGATTGAGCCGTAAGAAATCAGAAATAGAGTCGCAAGAAATCGATCAGGAAGAAAACAAAAGGAAATGCGCCATGAAAAGTTGTAGGGAGATGCGCCGTGAGGCGTGGGCGATTCTGAAAGGCAGGTGGTTTGGACGACTCCTGGCGGTCGGGTTTGCCCTCCAGTTCGTCATGGGCTTTGTCAATGGCCTTGTCTCGTCCGCGTTCGCCGCGCTCGCGATTGATTCGCTTGGCGAGTTTGCGGGGCGCAAGATTCAGGCCTGGCAGGCGGGGCTCGGCTATACGCTGCCGACGCTCAAGGCGTACGGGTGGATGGTGGGCGGCTTCCTGTTCCAGACGTTCATCGCCTACGTCTTCGCCGCGATCATGGCCTACGGGTTCATGGGCACATTGCTGAAGGCCCAGGCGAACGACGACAACCGCTGGTTCGCGGACGCCTTCGGGGGCTTTTCGCGGCCGTTCGAGGTGACGGGGCTTCTCGTCCTCATGAACCTGAAGGTCATGCTGTGGTCGCTGCTCCTGTTCTTCCCCGGCATCGTGGCGATCTACCGCTATCGCCTCGCGTGGTTCCTGAAGAACGAGCATCCCGACTGGACGGCGTCCGCCTGCCTGACGGAGTCCGGCCGGCAGATGAAGGGCTTCAAGTGGAAGGCCTTCTGCCTCGACTACTCCTCAATCGGCTGGTATCTGATGGCGGCGCTGGGGCTTGGCGGGAGCGTGAAATTGCTGACGCACGT
>CAKUGW010000048.1 GCA_934654805.1 uncultured Kiritimatiellota bacterium | reverse complement strand
CCATCCTTCAACAACAGCCAATCTTTACAGGGGGTAAACCATCAACGAAATCAACTTTACCTCTGGAAGCGGCACTTAGCACAAACCAAGATGCAGACCATGAAAAAGCGGAAACGGCAACCGAACCGGCTATCTGTGCGTTCGTCGACGAGAAGTCGCACCGACGCGCCTGTCACCACCCTACAGGGGGCAATGAACATTGTCCTGTCCTTGGCCATGCTGTGCGCATGCGCGTGCGCGGCTGAACCTCCGCAGAGGCCGATTGTCGAGGCGGCGGCGTTTGGCGTTTCCCACGATTCGGCGGATAACGTCTCCGCGTTGAACAGGGCGCTTGACTACTGCCGCAAGAACAAGGCGATTGGCTTGGAGGTCGCCCCCGGCACCTACCGCTTCACGTCCGACACGCCCGTCTGGATGGAGCGGCTGCGCGACTTCACGTTTGACGGCGGCGGCGCGAAGTTCGTCTTCTTCCGCAAGAAGGGCGAGAGCTTCCGCGTGATGGACTGCGAGCGGATGACGATCAAGAACCTCTCCGTCGACTGGGACTGGGAGAAGGATCCGCTCGGCAGCCTCGTAAAAGTGACTGAAGCCAATGACAGATGCTTCGATCTTGAATTCATCGACTACAAACGGTTTCCCCGCCGGGACGTGCGCATCGCCTACCTGAGCGCCTGGGATGTGGAGGCGCGGGCGGTCGGCACCGCGCTCTCCGATCTCGGACGCGGCGTCGACATGTCATGGGTCGGTCCACGGAAGGACAAGAGGAAAGAATGGCTGTCGGACAACGTGCTGCGCATTTACCAGGGCGCGGCGAACTTGCCGACCGGATCCGTCTGGCGTGCGCAGCATTACTATTACGACCGCCATTGCTTTCAGCTGGCCTCGAACAACGGGCTGACAGTCGAAGACGTGAACGTCCTCTCCTGTCCCGGTGCCGCGTTCATGATCGCCGGCAAGCAGCGCGACACGCTGTTTCGGCGCGTGACGATTCGTCCGCCGGCGGACGACCCGAAGCGCGTCATCTCCTGCACGGCCGACCATGTGCATGTGGTGAAGTCTCGGGGGAACCTGCGGCTTGAGGACTGCGACTTCGCGCTCGGGGCGGACGACTGCCTCAACGTCCACGACTGCACGGCGTGGGCGCCGGATGTGCGCGCGGCGGACACGCTGGAGATTCGAAACGGCGCGGGGGCTGTCGAGGTCGGGGATCAGGTGGAGATTCGAAACGCCGACTATTCGCCCTGCTCCAACGCCGTCTGCACGGTCGTCGCGAAGCGGCCGCTCCCGGACAACCCGCGCGGTGCGCGCGTCACGTTCGATCGCCCCGTGCCGCCCAAGACACACAAGTACGGCTTTGTCCTCCTCAATCGTGCGTACTGTTCGGATGGCGTCGTGCTGAAGAACTGCACCTTCGGCGGCAACCGCGCGCGCGGCGTGATCATCCAGTGCAACGACGTGCTGATCGAGAACTGCCGCTTCTGGCACACCGAGAACGAGGCTCTGAAGATCATGACCGGCTGGACGGAGAATCTCTGGTGCGAAGGGGTCGGCGTGACGAACTGCGTCGTGCGCAACTGCACGTTCGACAACTGCCAGGCCGGCGCCCGAGGCAAGAAGCGGGATGAGGTGATCTTCCTTTCGGCCTATCTCCGCCAGCCGAGCTATGCGCAGGGATGGGAGACCTCGACTTATCCGATTTTCGACCGCATCCGCTTTGAGGACAACACGTTCATCGGCTGCGGCAAGTATCCCGTGCCGGACGCCAGCTGCGGCAAGGTCGAGTTTATCGAATCCAAGATTTCAAAACAACACACAGACAACAACAAGGAACAAAAACGATGAACGCATTCAGATTCAGACTGTCTTGTGCCGCGTTGGCGGCCACATTGCACGGACTTGCCTTTGCGGCGGAGTTTCCGACCGTCGTCAACGGCGTTCTCACGTTGGACACCCGCGAAAGCGTGACCTACGACCAGCCCTTGCCGGGCGATGTGAGCCAACTTGTCAAGACCGGCGTTGGCGAGGCCGTGCTGACGGCGGCGACAACGGCGTTCACGGGCGCGGTCGACGTCCAGGCGGGAACGCTGACGCTAAAGGACGCGGGGGCCGTCGGCACGGGCACGAAAATCGAGGTGACGGGTGACGCGGCGACGCTACACCTCAACTTCGCCAATCCCCGCGGATGGGACACCGTCTTCTTTGCCGGGCACAATGTGGCGATTCAGGGCCAGGGCGTGGACGGCAAGGGCGCGTTCCGCTATACGGATCCAGGGAGCGGTCAGAATGACAACATGCTCGAATCGCTGACCCTCACAGGCGACGCTTCCATCGCAATCCCCTCGCGTTTCGGCATCTGCTCCGCGCTCAATCTCAACGGGCATACGTTGACGCGTGTGGACGGCGGTGCGAACTGGATGATGCGGAGCGGAAAGACGCTGACTGTCGGTGCGGGTACGATTTGCAACAAGACGGGGGTCATCGCCTGGCAGAACGACCCTGTTTTTGAGGATCCCGCGAACACCGTTCTGAGGATGGAAGGCGGTACGCTCGAAGCGCACGGCGCCAAGCAGTGGAATTGCAAGGTTGTCTTCGCTGGCGGCGCCTTCAAGGGAAAATGGAGCGGCGAAAACGGTCTTGCACAGCCCGTGACAATCTCGGTGGGAACGACCGTCTCACAGGATGCGGCGAGTTCTGTCACACGGATGGCGGGCGCGGTCGCTGCGACGGCGGATGTTGTCTTGGCGGGGAAAGGCCTCCATTACTTTGACGGGCCCTTCGCCTCAACGGGAAGCGTCTGGTTTCAGGGCGGTGTGACCTTTATCGGCGCGGACTTCACGGTCGGCAACATGTTGCGTCTGTGCGGTTCGGGCAAGGAGTCGGCGCCGTGCGCGGTCTGGCAGACGGCCGGCAATTTCCGTGCGGACAACCCAAACGGGTGGATTGTCCGTCTGGGGCAGGTGGACAACTCCTGTTCCGCCTATGTCATGACAGGCGGCACGGCGGCCTTTGCCGGGTTGCTGAACGTTGGGTCCGGCACGGGCGCACGGGGATTCTTGCTCTTGGAAAACGGCGCGATTTCCGCGACAAACGGCGTTGTGACATCTTTGAACGACACGGGCGGCGTGAAAAGCGACGTGTGGATCGGCGTGAACGGCGGCACTTTCAAGGCAACGGCCAATTATGAATATGACCGGACGAAAACGACCCGATTGGCGGCGGGCGATGGCGCGACGGGCGTCCTCGTCGTGACGGGCGAAGGCGCGACTTACGAGACATCTAAATTGATCTTGGGCCCGGCGAGCGGTGCTGCGACAACCCGTGTGGTCGTCACGGAAGGCGGCGTTTTGAAGGTCGGACGTTTGTATTGCGAGAACGACGCGGCGGCGACCGCAAGCGGCATTTATGTCAACGGCGGTGTGGTCAAGCCGACGTTCTGGGCCTCGTGGGCGGAGAATTACCTAAGGGCTGACAAGACCAACCCGCAGTCTTGGACGGTCGGCGAATCCGGCTTGATTGTCGATCTGTCGGATTTGAAGGCTGAATCGGAGACTGTGGAAGTCACGGCGAATTCCAAGTTGACCATCGACAGCAACCTGTCGGATGCGACGGGACGCGGTTTGGCGACGATTGAACTTCCAGACAACAACGAGGACTATGACAAGGAGGTGTATGTCGGCCCGGCTTTTGTCGAGATTGAGGGACCGTCCGGCAGCCATGGCGCGGTGGCGATGGCGACGTGCGATCCGACGGCGCACAAGTTGACGAAGATTGCGGTCGCGGCGCCGGGAAGCGGCTATGACGAGACAACGAAGGTGTACGTGCGTTCGGCGAACGGCACGTCGCGCTACGAATGTACACGTACGCTGACGGAGGCGAGGCGCGCGGGCGGCAAGCTCGTGAAGCGCGGCGCACCGACCTTGGCCCTTGGCGGCGTCAACACCTACACGGGCGGCACGGTCGTTGAAGCGGGAACGCTGACCGTTTCGGGCGACCAGTCCTTCCCGAGGAACACGCCGTTGACGGTTTTGCCTGGCGCGACGTTCGACGCCGCCGGCAAGGCGCTGACGGTGTCCGTCCTGTCCGGCTCCGGCGGAACGGTGAATTGCGACACATTGACGGTGACGGAAGAGCTTGAAATCACGGTCGCCGATCTTTTCTCGGAAGACGCCCGACCGCTGACCGTCAATGCAGCGCTTTCGTTCGGGGAAAATGTCGCCGTGAAGATCGTCGATCCCGAAAACCTTGCGACCTATGTCCAGAGCAGGAGCCGCATCGTCTTGCGCGCGACGGACGGGCTGGCTGGAGCCGTACCCGTTTTGTCGGGAGAAGTTGGCGAAAAATGGTTCCTGATCAAGTCGGGCAATGCCCTGAAGTTCGGGTCAAGACGCGGCGGCTGCCTGATCATCCGCTGACAGGAAGTTGAGGGGGCGAATGAAAGAATCCATGGGATGTCCTTTGCTGGCGGTTGGGCTGTTGGCGCTGACGATGGGCGTTGACGCGGTGGCGGCGGAGACGCGCGTCTACCGCACGGAGGCGCGCGGCGGGATGCGGGAGGTCACGGCCAACTTCTGGTCGGCCCTCCCGCAGGGGAACGCGAACACGGTCGACCTGGACGCCGCGTTCTCCGGCCATCCGTTCACGGGGCTCGGGGTGTCGCTTCCGGAGTCGTCGTGCTGCCTCCTCTCCCGTCTGCCGGCGGAGAAACGCGCGGCGGTCCTGCGCATGGTTTGGACGCCGGCGGGCGCGGGGCTTTCCGTCGCGCGTCTGCAGGTCGGGTCGAGCGACTACTCCCTGCGCGCCTACACCTACGACGACACGCCGGGTGACACGGAGCTGAAGAGCTTCTCGATCGAGCCCGACCGCGCGCATATCCTGCCGGTCGTGAAGGAAATCCAGTCGGTCAACCCGTCCATCTCGTTCTTCGCCTCGCCGTGGTCGCCTCCGGCGTGGATGAAGGACAACGGGAACATCGCCGGCGGGCGCATGCTCGACAGGCATTTCGACGTGTATGCAAACTATCTCGTGAAGTACGTGCAGGCCTATAAGAAGGAGGGCGTCGACATCGCGGCGCTGACCGTGCAGAACGAGCCCGAATGCGACCAGTCCGGCCTGTCGCCCACCTGCCTCTGGACGGGGGAGCAGGAGGCGGACTTCATCGTCAACCATCTCGCGCCCGCCCTCAGGGCGGCGGGGCTTGCGACCCGGCCCTGGCTGTGGGACCACAACTTCGACGGGACGAACCGCGTCTTCCGGTCGCTTGCGCGCAAGGGCGTCCTTGAGAGCATCGGCGCGGTCGCGTGGCACCCGTACGTCGGCCGGCCCGAGTGGATCAAGCCCATCCACGAGAAGTACCCGAAGCTGCCCATGGTCATGACGGAGATGGGGCCGCACGTCGACCGCTATCGCCGCGACATGCTCTGGTGGGGCGACCTGATGATGCGCACCTTCAACGGCGGCTGCGGCGGCTTCACGAGCTGGTGCATGGTCTTGGACGAGCACGGCCAGCCGAACATCTCGGGCGGATTCCCCTGTGCGGGCTTCGTCGAGCTCAATTCCGTCACGGGCGAGGCCGTGCCGAGCGAGCAGTTCAAGGCGTTTTGCCACTTCGGGCGGTTCGTCCGCTGCGGCGCGGACGTCCTGAAAGGCTTCTGGAAGGCCGGCGAATCGGACTGGGCACGGCGGAATGATCGGCGGACAGCCTGCTCGGCCTTCCGCAATCCCGACGGTTCGCAGGTCGTCGTCATCGGCTGCCGGCCGGCGGACGGCGACCCGTTCTCGCCCGTGCAGGTTCAGATCAAACACAAAGACCGCTATCTGATCGTCCAGGCGCTGGCGAACGCGCTCACGACGGCGGTGATCCCGAAGTGACGTTCCGGGCAGAGACCAAATTCACAAGGAGACAGACATGAACGTACGCATCGGCACGCTTTGCATGATGGCCGCGACGGCCGTCTCGCCCCTTTGCGCGGAACCGCTCGAGAAGGCGTTCAGGGATCCGCCGCGCGAGGCGGGCGTCTGGGTGTGGTGGCACTGGCAGGGCAACAACGTGACGCGCGAGGGCATCACGCTGGACCTGGAGGCCATGCGCGATTCGGGGGTCGCCGGGGCGACGATCTTCACGATTGCCGAGCACGCCGGGCTGGGCGTCCTCTCGAACAAGGTGAATGCGGCGATGGCCTACCGCAACGCGGCGTGGTGGGACGCCGTGACGTTCGCCGTCGACGAGGCGGCGCGTCTCGGACTGAAGATCGGCATGCACAACAGCCCTGGCTTCTCGGTCACGGGCGGCCCGTGGATCGATCCCGCGCACGCCATGCAGAAGGTCGTCTGGACGAAGCGGGCCGTGCCCGGCGGCGAAATCCTGAAGGGCGCGGCGCTGAAGCGGCCGTGGGCCAATCTGGGGTTCTGCCGCGACATCGCCGTTTTGGCGGTTCCCGACGGCAACCCGGTCTCCGCAGACGACATTCTTGACGTGACATCCCTCTTCCGCGACGGCGCACGCGACTGGCAGGCTCCCGTCGGCCGCAGTTGGACGGTCTACCGCTTCGGCTACACGCCGACCGGGCAGCGGACGCATCCCGTTCCGGACGAGATCCGGAAGACTTGCCTCGAGACGGACAAGCTGTCGCGGGAGGCGACGGAGCTGCACATCCGCGAGGGGCTGGATCCGCTGAAGGCGCGCCTCGGACGCCACTGGGGGAAGACGTTCGTCCAGATCACCGTCGACTCCTACGAGGCGGGCAAGCAGAACTGGTCGCCGCGCTTCCGTGCGGACTTCAGGGAATTGGCCGGCTACGACCCCGTGCCGTTCCTGCCCGCGCTGGACGGGCGCACGGTCGCGTCGGCGTCGCGCACGAGGCGGTTCAAGGCGGACATGGACTTCGTCGTCCGGCGGCTGTTTGCCCGTAACTACCACGAGATTCTGCACGACTGGACGCGGCGGACCGGCGTCGAACTGCATCTGGAACCCTACGGCGGCCCGTTCGACCCCTTTGAGGCCGCTGCGGCCTGCGACGTGCCGATGGTGGAGTTCTGGAACGGCGTGCCGACCTGGCTTGGGAACAAGCCCTGGCTCTATGGCGGCTTCCCCGGCATTCCGGGTGCGGTCGGCCGTGCGCTGGGACGCGACGTCGTTGCGTCCGAGGCGTTCACGGGCGGGCCGGGCGTCTCGCGCTGGACGGAGGCGCCGCGTGACTTCAAGCGGTCGGGCGACGCCGCGCTGGCGCGCGGCATCAACCGCCTCGTCCTGCATCATTGGGTTCACCAGCCGTTCGGGAACGAGGTGCGCCCCGGCCTGTCCATGGGCTTCTGGGGCTCGCACTTCGGGCGGACGCAGACATGGCACCGTCCGGCGCGCGCGTTCTACCGCTACTGGGCGCGCTGCCAGGCGCTGCTTCAGCAGGGAAAGGCCGTCGTGCCGGTGCTGACGGTCGGGATCGACCGCGACCTGTCCGTTCAGGCGTCGGAGACCGACATGCTGTCGCTTTCGATGTTCCTGCGCGAAGGATATGTCCGGGTCGATGGCGACGGGCGGATCGTCCTGCCGAGCGGTCGGCGCTATCCCGTGCTGCGCGTGCCGCGAACGGGCGGACTGCGGCCGGAGACGGCGTCCAACGTCATCGCGCGAACCTGCGGGCTGATCCGCGCGGGCGCGACGGTCTGGGGCGACTTCACGCCGCCCGCCGGGGCGAAAGGGCGCGTGCTGGCCGGGGACAGGCCCCGCGCCGAGGTGCTGGCGGCGGTCGGCGTCCGCCCGGCCGTCGAGATCGCCTCGAAGAACCTGGACGCGCTGACGGCGGAACGCTACGTCCTGTCGGGTGCGCGAGAGACGGACGAGACTCGCTTCTTCTTCATTGCGTGCGGACACACGAACGCCGTGGCGCTCGCGGCGACATTTGACGCGGGCGCCCGTGTGCCGGAGGTCTGGAACCCCGAGACGGGGGCGATGCAGGAGGCGTCCGCCTGGCGCGCGCTTCCCGACGGGCGCACGCAGGTTAATCTGGAGATGGCTCCCGACGACGCCCTCTTCGTCGTGTTCCGCCGGACGTCGCAGGGCCGTCGCGGCGCTTCGCGGCCGCCGCGCCCGTTCACGGCCTGCCGGGAGATCGCCGGCCCGTGGCGCGTCTGCTTCGCGCCGGGCGGCGGCGCGCCGAAGGGCGTGCAGGACTGGCCCGAACTGCAGTCCTGGAGCGAGTCGCAGGATCCGGGCGTCCGCTTCCATTCGGGAGAGGCCGTCTACGAGGCGGCGTTCGACCTGACGGCAGAGGAGGTGGCGGACGCCGAATTCCGGCTGGATCTCGGGCGCGTGGAGGTGATTGCGGAGGCGGAGCTGAACGGCGTTGCGCTGGGGACGGCGTGGCGTCCTCCCTACCGGTTGTCGGCGACGGCGGGCGTGCGCGCGGGAAGGAACACGTTGCGCGTCCGCGTGACCAACACGTGGAAGAACCGGCTTCTCGGCGACCGGCGCGAGCCGACGGACCTTGCGTACGGCGACGAGACTTCGCTGCCGGACTGGGGATGGATCGCGAAGGCGAAGCCGGGCCGGGGTGTCTCGCGATTCCCCGACTGGCTGCTGAAGGGGGTGCCGCGCCCCGCGCGCGGACGTGTCGCCGTGCCGCTCTGGGACTACTACGCCGACGGGGGCCTTCCGGAGAAGACGCTCGCGCTCGCCCCGTCCGGTCTGCTCGGCCCCGTTCGCATAGACAGCCGCGCGGTGCCATCCCCAGTGGTGGAGTAGACAACCGACGGTGGGGGCAGTCCCCTCGTTTGCCGGGGTCTGCCGGTCTTCTGACATCGCATTTCTCCTTCTTGAAGGTTCGTCCGCCGTCCTTTCGGCGAAGCGGTGCGTATTCCATCATGCGCGGCAGCGTGCATACGAGTGTCGTAATCGTATGGAGTACAAGCGCGATTTCCCGTCTTCGGCCGGCTCTTGAGGGCCAAAGGTTCGTCGCCTGATCCATCGTCCCCCGACACGGGCAAGGATTTGATATAATTCCTTTCGTGAAGACGATCGAACAGCACTACCGGGACATTGCGCCGAAGCTCATGAACTACTTCATGGGCAACGGCGCGAACTACGCCGACGCCTGCGAAATCGTGCAGGAGACCTTCGTCCGCCTCTGGAAGATGCGCGACCAGCTGCTCGACGACGAGGCCGCCGTGAGCGGGCTCGTCTACACGATCGCGCGCAACATCCGCAACGACCGCGCCCGCCACGGGCGCTTCGAGGTCTTCGCGACGGCGGTCGTGAACGGCGAGGAGACGTCCGTCGCGCCCGAGCAGTCCGTGCCGGCCCCCGAGACGCTGCCGAGCGACCGGGCCTTCCTGCGGCGGCGCATCCTCGCGGCGCTCGGCGCGCTGCCCGAAGTCCTGCGCGAGGCGTACACGCTCTTCCACGTCTCCGAGCTGAGCATCCGCGAGATCGCCGCCCAGACGGGCGTGACCGAGAACCTCGTCAAGGTGCGCATCCACCGCGCCAAGCTCAAGCTGCGCGCGAGCCTCGCCGACCTGGCGAACTGAAAACCGAACGACAGCCATGGACATGAACCTGACTCGCTTCCTCTGTGCCGGCCTGCTGGCGGCCCTGGCCGGCTGCGGCGACCGCGCGGCGCCCCGCGCCGACCCGCGCGCGGCGGACCCGTCGCGCCCGCTCGTCTTCCTCACGCACCCGACCGACTCGCCGTGCTCCCACACGAACGCGGCCGGGCAGTGCGAGGGGACGGACGTCGACCTCGCGCGGAAGATCGCCGCGAAGCTGGGGCGCGCGCTCGTCTGCGAAGCCGTGGACTTCGAGGACCTCATCCCCCGGCTGAAGGCCGGCACGGCCGACTTCGCCATCGCGACGATCACGATCACCGAGGCGCGCCGGCTGGACGTCGACTTCTCCGAGCCCTATGCGACGAGCGGCAACTGCTTCCTCTACCGGGCGGACGGCCCGCGCCCGCAGATGTCGCAGATCGCGTCCCTCCGCGTCGGCGCCGAGCCGGGCACGACGGGCGACCTCTACCTCTGCAACCACGGCGCCGACCCGATGCGCTTCGCGCGCGCGACGGATGCCGTCGCCGCGCTGAAGCGGGGCGACGTCGACGCGATCTTCTTCGACGCTACGCCCCTGCGGAACTGGGCGGCGCAGTCGGGCGGGCGCCTCGTCGCCTCGCCCCTCGAGACGCGCGAGGGCTACGGCGTCGCCGTCGACAAGCGCCGTCCGGACGTCCTTGCCGCCGCCAATGCCGTCATCCGGGCGGAGAAGGGGAGGTCGAAATGACCGCGCGCCGCAGCCTGAACCTCAAGCTCGCCCTGAGCATCCTCCTCGCGTTCGCCGTCTCGCTCGCGGTGACGTGGGGCGTCCACGGCTACCTCGCCGCGCGCGAGGCCGACAAGCTCATCGACCGCGCGTTCGCGGACGTGCAGGCGGAGATCGTCTCCCGCGTCAACGCGCGCCTCGTCCGCCAGGCGATGGCGGTGCGCGAGCGGCTGGCGGACGGCGCGAAGACGGACGTCCTCTCCCTGCGGGCCCTGGCGCGCGAGCTGCGCGTCACCGAGATCTGCGTCGCGGACGCGCAGGGCGTCATCAGGCAGGCGTCCGAGCCGGACTACATCGGCTTCGACTTCGCGGCGGCGGAGGGCCAGGCCGCCGAGATGATGCGCCTTCTCGACGAGCCGGTGACGGAGCTCTGCCAGGCGTTCCAGCCCAACACGGCGAAGGGCTCCTGGCGCAAGTACGTGAGCGTGTGGCGGCCGGAGGGCGGCTTCGTCGAGATCGGCTGCGACGGGGCCTCGCTGCGCGCGCTCGCGCGCTCGTCGCTCGTCGGCCTCTCCCGCAACTGGCACGTCGGCGGCACGGGCGGCATCGTGATCGTGACGCCGACCGGACTCGTCCTCTCCGACTACGCGCGCCCGAACCGCGAGGGCACGCAGTGGACGGGGCCGGGCGCCGACTTCCACTGGCGGCTGCGCGAGATCGACAGCTTCCCCGTCTACGTGATGATCCCCCGGTCGGCCGCCGCCGTCACGCGCAACGTGCTGATCTCGACGACGGCCGTCCTGAACGCCGTCGCGCTCGCGTTCGTCGCGCTGCTCGTCGGCTTCGTCGTCTCCGCGTTCGTGCGGCGCCAGATCCGCGAGCAGACCGAGCGCGAGCTCAAGATGGCGGCGGACATCCAGCTCTCCGCGCTGCCGAACGTCTTCCCGCCGTTCCCGGACGAGACGTCGTTCGACATCTACGCGAGCATGAGGACGGCGCGCGAGGTGGGCGGCGACTTCTACGACTTCTACTTCACGGGGCCGAAGACGGTCGCGTTCCTCGTCGCGGACGTGAGCGGGAAGGGCGTGCCGGCGGCGATGTTCATGATGCGCGCGAAGACGCTCCTGAAGAGCGCGGCCCAGACGGGCAAGCCGCTGGCGGACGTCGTCGCGGAGACGAACGACGCGCTGTGCGAGGGGAACGAGGCGAACATGTTCGTGACGGCGTGGGTCGGCGAGCTCAACGTCGAGACGGGGCGCGTCACCTACGTGAACGCGGGGCACAACCCGCCCGCCGTCCGGCGCGGCGGCGAGGTCGCCTTCCTGCGCGGTGCGCCGGGGCTCGTCCTCGGCGCGCTGGCGGGCGTGCCCTACCGCAGCGGCGAGCTCCAGCTCGCGCCGGGGGACGCGATCTACCTCTACACCGACGGCATCACCGAGCAGCCGAATGCGTCCGGCGCGCTCTTCGGCGAGGCGCGCCTGCTGGCGCTCCTGGAGGCGGCGCCCGACAGCCAGAAGGGCCTTCTCGACGGCGTGCTCGCGTCCGTCGCCGCGTATGCCGGCGCGGTCGAGCAGGCGGACGACTGCACGCAGCTCGCGCTCCGCTACCGGGGCGCGCCGACGGCGGTCGAGCATGCGTATCCGCCGACGATGGAGGGGCTTTCGCAGGCGACGGCCGATCTGGAGGCGGCCTTGGCCGACGTGCCGATGAAGGCGCAGGCGACGCTCATGGTCGCGGCGGACGAGATCTTCGCGAACATCGTGCGCCATTCGGGCGCGACGGGCTGGACGCTGAAGGTCGAGCGCCAGAGGTTCCCGGACGCCGTCCGGCTTGTCTTCGTGGACGACGGCAAGCCGTTCGACCCGCTGCGCCAGCGCGACCCCGACACGACGCTGGACGCGACGGCGCGCGCGATCGGCGGGCTGGGCATCCTCATCGTGAAGAAGACGATGTCGCCCGTCACCTACGCGCGCCGGAACGGCCGCAACATCCTCACGATGGGGCTGACGCTCGAGGGGTGAGCGCGCGGCAGGGGGCGGATCTTTGTCCCGTCGGCTCGACAGACCGCGCATCGCAGCGGGAAGCAGCTCGTTCAGTCTCGCCTTTTAGGCTTGCGCTTCTCATCACGTACGGTTGGGTTGCGGGCCGCGACGCCCGCCCTCACCGGATTGCGACCGTCGTGAGCGAACCCGGCAGCGCCTGGACGATCAGGTAGCGGTCCTTGTGCTTGACCTGCACCTGCACGGGCGAGAACGGGTCGCCCTTCTCCGGCTTGCAGGCGATGACGACGACGTGCGAGCCGTCCGGGTTGCGGAATGCCGCGCAGGTCGTCCGCCCGGCATTCCGCCGCGCCCAGCCCGATTTGCCGGCCTTCCAGCAGCCTTTCAGGATGTCCGCACCGCGCCGCACGAACCGCCCGACGTGGCAGAACGCCTTGAACTGCTCGCTCGGCACGGCCTCGCCCGTGACGGAATTGAGCTCGACGAAGCCCGCGCAGGGGAATCCGCCCGAGATGTTGGGCTGGCCATGCTCGTCCAGGATCATGCACCAGCTCGTGAAGCCGCCGCAGCCTCCGTTGAAGGTGCGCATCATCAGGTCGCCCCACCAGAGCAGGTCACGGCGGTAGCGGTCCACGTGCGGCCCCATCTCCGTCATGACCATCGGCAGCTTCGGGTACTTCTCGTGGATGGGCCGGATCCATTCGGGCCGGCCGACATACGGATGCCACGCCACCGCGCCGATGCTCTCCAAGACGCCCGCGCGCGCCAAAGACTGTGCGACGCGGTTCGTGCCGTCGAAGTTGTGGTCCCACAGCCAGGGACGCGTTGCGAGCCCGGCCGCCTTGAACCGGGGCGTCAGGTGGTTGACGATGAATGCGGTCTCCTGTTCGCGCGTCCAAAGGCACGTGGGCGACATCCCCGCCTGATCCGCCTCCGGCTCGTTCTGGACGGTTACCGCCGCGATGGCGACCCCCTCCTTCCCGTACGCTTGCACATACCTGACGAGATAGTCCGCGTAAGTCGCGAAATGCCGTTCCAGGATGCGCCCACCCGCGATGTTGCCGCTGTCCTTCATCCATCCCGGCGGCGACCACGTGGACGCGAAGAACGAGATCTCCGGGTTGATCTTCTGGATCTCCTTCACGACCGGCAGAACATACCGACGGTCAGGGTCGATCGAGAAGTGCTTCAGCTCCGCGTCGTCCGCCACGTCGTCGTAGGTGTAGGCGTGCATGGAGTAGTCGCTTGACCCGATCTGGAGCCGGGCGACCGACAGTCCCGCGCCCGCCGTCGTCCAGATCTTCTGCAGGATTTCCCGCCGTCGCTCCGCCGTCAGCCGCGAAAGCAGATAGCATGAGGATTCGGGAATCGAGACCCCGAGCCCCGTAAACGGATGATCCGCCTCTGCGGCGTCCAAGTCTGCCGTATTCGCGTTCCCCTGCGGCAGGGCCGACCAGAAGTTGGCCGTGACCTCCCGCATCTCGCCGCGCGCCTCCGTTCGGTAGACCCGCGTCTCCGCCTGCGTCGAGGCGGCGGCGAACGCCGCCAGGCCCAGAAGGGGCAGATAGGCTCTCGTTGCTCTCGTTTTCATGGGATTCACTTACTTGGCCTTGAAAAACGCCTTCACCGTCTCAACCGACCTCTTCGGCCGCCGCAGCTGGTCGAAGCAGCCCGCGATCGAGCCGCCGAACATCGCCGAGCAGCTCCTCTCGCAGAACCGCTCGCGCGTGCGCCCGTCGTTCATCTGCCAGATCGCGAAGCCCGAGCAGTCCGGGTTCGCCCACAGGCACTCCAGGATGTCGCGCAGGTACTCCTCCTGGTACTCCTCGGTGTTGATCGAGGCGTTCGGGTCGTGCATCCCGTACAGGCCGCCGCACCCCGACTCGGACACCATGATCGGCTTGTCGGGATAGAGCTTGCGGAACCGCGCGATCGCGCGCGTGAAGCGCGCGTCCACCTTCGCCTTCAGCTGCGCGGGCGTGCCCGGCGTCGCGGGGATCGTCCCCGGATAGGCGTTGATCGACACGAGGTCCACGCTCTCGCTGCAGATGTCGCCGTCGACGTTGTTGCACGCGAAGGTGACGAGGCGCCCCGAGTCCTCGGCCTTGACCGTCGCGGCCAGCCGGTCCACGAGCGCCTTGACGGACGCCTTCTGGCTGCCGCATTCGTTGAGGAAGCCGTAGACGATGACGCTCGGGTGGTTGAAGCTTGCGCGCACCATCTCCCGCGTCTGGCGGACCTGCATCTCGCAGAACCCTGCGTCCTCCGCCTCGTTCGGCGGGAACGTGCCGTTCGTGTAGTCCTGCCCGTTGCCCCAGCCGAGCGACTCCTCCCACACGAGGACGCCCATCTCGTCGCAGAGGTCGAGGAAGCGCGCGCATTGCTGGTAGTGCGCGCCGCGGATGAAGTTGCCGCCGACGGCCTTCAGGTTCTGGAGGTCGCGCAGCATCGTCGTCTCGCCCGTCGCCGAGCCTTCGAGGACGGACGACTCGTGGCGGTTGAAGCCCTTCAGAAACAGCTCCTTTCCGTTCAGGTAAATCTTGCCGCCCTTCGCTTCGACCTGGCGGACGCCGAAGCGCACGGCGGCCGGCTGCGTTCCGTCGCCCGCACACCGGACGGACAGCGTGTGGAGGTTCGGCGCCTCGGGCGACCAGGGGCGGCAGTCCGGCACGCGCAGCGTCGCGCGACCGTCCTTCCAGTCGGCGGCGACGGCCTTGCCGTCCACCGTGACGGCGCCGCGCGGCGCACCGCCCTCGACCGCGACCTCGACCGTCCCCGTGCGCCAGTCGCGCGTGCGGACGAAGACCTTCGGCGCGCGCTCGACGAGCTTGACGCCGTGGTAGAGCCCGCCGTAGAAGTAGAAGTCGTAGTACGGGCGCGCGAGCTTCACGCGCGGCCATTCGAGGACGTTGTCCACCGCCGCCGCGATCTCGTGCGCGCCCGCCGCGAGCGGCCCGACCGGGATCTCCAGCCGCGCGTAGGGGTAGTCGTGGCGGCCCAGGTCCGCGCCATCGAGCGCGAACGACGCCCGCACGCCCATGCCGTCCACGACGAGCACCGCGTCCCGCATCGGCCCGTCGAGCGTGAACGTCCGGCGGTAGAGCCCCGTGCCGCGCTTGAGGTAGTAGCGCGGCAGGACGTCCCAGCAGCCGGGCACGGCCATCACGTCGTTCGCCTCGAACGCCGCGCGCGGCGTCTCCTCCAGCGCCTTGCCCTCCTCGAACCTGAACTGCCACGGGCCGTTAAGGTTGACGGCCAAGGCCGCGATCAGCGCGAATGTCGTCATTGTCATCTCTTCGTTTGTCCTTTCTCGTTGTCCTCTCAAAGGTCACTTGTCCGCGACGATCTCGTAGTGGAGGACGCCTATCGCCGTCGAGGCCGTGAAGACGAGCCGCCCGTGACGGACTTCAGCCGGAACTGTCCCGAGCCTCGCCCCGTCCGTGCCGAGCGCGTAGACCGTGTAGGCCTCCGGGCGGTCGAGGCGGACGGCGAACGCCGCCTCGCCCTTCTCGACGAGGCAGCCCGTTCCCCACTTCAGCAGGATCTTGCGCGTTTCGTCGGCGTAGACCGTCCCCGCGCCCTGCACGTCCGTCAGGTGAACCGCAAGGATGCGCGACGCGGAGGGGATCGGCTGCCCGTCCAGCGACGAGATCCACGCCGCCGCCGGCACGCCGCGCACGCGCACGGCGACAGGCCCCGCGTCGATGTCGCCGCCCTCGGAGAACCCGCCGCACGTGCGCGGCGAGACGAACCGCATCGCGCCCGCCGTCGCGTCCGTCGTGAGCGTCCCCTCGTCCGCGTCGCCGCGCAGGAAGAGGCAGACGGACGCGCGGTCGCCCGCCTGTCCGAGCGGGTCTGTCGCGCAGTCGAAGTAGCCCGGCGCCTGATTGGGGCTGTCGCGGAAATGGTCGCGGCTGTGCGCGTAGGCAAAGCGCCAGAGCGCATCCCACCCGTCCTGCGCCGCGCGCGCCCCCGTGAGGATGCCGCCGAGCGCCCGGTACTGGCCGGGGCCCGAGAAGTTCCATTCGCTGATCGCGTAGGGCTTCGAGGCGTTCCGCGCATACCCCTTGTTCAGCAGCGGCACGCCGGCGCCGCGCAGCGGGTTCTCGTTCGGGCAGGACGACGGCAGCCGCCAGCGGTTCACGAGAAAGCGCGGGTGGTCGATGTAGAAGTGCGTGTCCACGTAGTCGAAGAGCGGCGTCGCGCCCTCGCCCTCGCCGTGGCGCGGCCCGCTGTTGTCGTTCGTGAGGAGCGCCTTCGCGCCAAGGGCGCGGACGAACCGCGTCGCCTTCTCGGTGAACGTCCGCATCAGGTGGTCGTCAAACCTGTTGAATTCCTCCGACCGGACGGCGGGCGTGTCGCCCGCGCCGCCGAACGCCTTCCAGGCGGCCCGCACGCGCGGGTCGTCCGCCTTGACCTGCCAGCCCATGGCGAGGTCGCCCTCGTTGACGAGGGAGAGAAACGGCATTCCCGGCTCGTCGGCGTAGGCGCGTCCCGTGTAGGGGTTGACGTGCCGCAGGAACGCCTCGGCGAACCGGCGCCAGTCCCGGTAGGCCGGCTCATGGCACATGCAGAGCGCCTTGTAGAGCTGCACGGGCACGTCGCCGTCCCGGTCGACGTCGATGTCGCGCCACTTGACCTTGCGCGAGACATAGAGGTCGGTCGTGACGTAAAGCCCGTTCCGGATCGCCTCGGCAACGAGGAAGTCGAGCCGCTCGCGCGTGTCGGGCCGGTGCTGCCAGGCGTCGTCGTGGTGGTGGACGCGGATCGTGTTGTAGCCGAGCCTCCGCAGGCGCATGACGAGCGCCGTCGCGTCCTCGTGCGAGGGGACGTTCGCCGTGCCGCAGAGGTTCACGCCGTAGAACCGCTGGCGGACGCCCGGTCGGCCCTCGAACGCGAAGTCGCCGCCCTCGGCCCGAAGCCAGCCGTACTTCCCCGCCGGCGCGTCCGCAAGCCCCATGCCCGAAAAGTCGAGCGCACTGCCCGCAAGGATGTCCTTCCGGTTCTCCAACTTCGCCCACTGCGGGCCTTCCGCGATGACAAGCCGCGTGTGCGGACGCAGGGAGATGCCGCCCGTGACGGCGATGCGCACACGGAAGGCGACCGCCTCGCCCGCCGCGTAGGCGTGACGGTTCAGGCGGCTGCCGAAGCGCGTGAAGACCGTCCCGCCCCAGACCCGACCGTCCTGCGCGTGGTAGGGGACGGCCTCCTCCCAGTCCAGCGTCAGCGTGCGCCCGCCCGCGAGCGGATAGGCGAAGCGTTGCGCCCGCCCGCTGCCGAAGCCGCCCGCGCCGTTGACCGCCTCCGGGAAGACGCGCGTCGTCTCGTCCGCCGTCCAGGCTCGCCCGACGACGTCCGCCGCCGGCAGCTTCAGCATGAGGCCGAGACACTGCAGCTCCGTCGGCTCGCGGCAGGTCGCCGTCCACGTGCAGACGAGCGCACCGTCCGTCTCGGCGCGCCAGTCGAGCGCGGCGTCGAAGAGCGGCCGGCCGTCGCGGACGACCTGCCAGCGGCGCTGCGTACGGCATTCCGTCAGGTCGAGGCTGCCGCCCAACCCCTCCCAGCCCGGCAGGTAGGCCGCGAGGCTGAACGCGAAGGACGGCGCGACGAGCCGTCCGCTGACGTCCACGCGCGCCTCCAGCGGCGAGGCCTCCGCCGCACCCGCCGCGAACAGGCCCGCGACAGCCCATCCGACCAGCCCAGACCGCTTCATCGGCGTCCCTTACCAAATGACCATCACGTAGCCGACCTTGGCCCTGCGGATGAACCTTTCCGGCGGCAGCACGCCCTTCGAGAAGCGGAGCGAGTCGATCCGCCCCGCGACCTGCAAGTCGTTTCCGGCCGCGCTGTTGAGGACAAGCCGTTCGCCTGCGGCGAAATTGAGCCGGCCGGCAACCTCCTCCGTGTCGCCGTCCGTGAAGACCCGCTGATAGTCGCGGTAAAGGACGACATGCGTGTTCCCGTCCGGTGTCGGCGCGAACGTGAGGGCGTAATGGTGCCAGCGGTTGTCCTCCAGATCCGGGATGACGCGCATGAAGTTGTAGTTCTGGCTGCTTTTGCCGTCTTTGACCAAGGCCAGGCTGAGCTGAATCGTCGGGTTCTTGTGGCCATTGCGATAGAGCGCCCAGACGGGGGCGGACGAAAGCGTGTCCTCCGATACGTAGCGGATGATGTTCGCCTTGAGGTCGATCTTCTTGAACTTGCCGAAGAACTCGACGGTGAACGCCTCCTGCTCGTAGAGCCGCGAAGACGGGAAGGCGACGGCCGACCCGTTCAGCTGCAGCGAGGCGAGGTTCGGCGTCCGCTCGGTCGTGTCTGCGCCGCCGAGCAGGAGTTCCGCGAACCGCGGTCCGGCGAAGCCGGCATCCTTGCCGCCCGTTCCTGCCGGGCCGTTCTCCCAGTTCCCCGTGAACGACGGATACGGCCCCGTCCCGGCGTTGCCGTCGAACGCCGCGAAGAGGCGCGTCGGGTCGTCGGCCTTCACGGCGACGTCGTGGGTGCAGAGAAACTCTTCGGGCGACAGCGCCGCCTTCGTCACGCGCACGTCGTCGATCCAGCCGTCAAAGCACTGGCCAAACTTGCCGCCCGAATAACCGCCGCCAACCATCAGCGAGGCGTTCAGGTCCAAAGCGTTCGTCGCGCAGACGGCGTAGTCGCGGCGATAGTCGAGATAGCAGCGGATCTGCTTGCGCACGTCGTCATAGACGAAGGCCACATGATGCCATTGTCCGTCATCCGGTCGGTCCGTGTCCGTGTGCGTGCCTGCGGCGCCCGCCCAAGAGTTCGTGTTCCAGCAGTAGAAGAGCCGGCCCGAATTGTCGGCGTTGAACAAGACCTTCATCGTTGGCGTCGCCCCGATCTGAAAGATCGTCTGTGAGGCGTCCACCTGCCCGCGCGTCTTGAAGAAGCACTCCGCCGTAAAGGAGCTGCGCTGGTTGCCAAGGAACTCCTTCGTGAAATTCTCCACCTTCACATAGCGGCCGCCCTCTGTCTTGGGCTGGAACTCGACCGCCGCCGCATTTGCCGTGGCATTGGAGAAGACGCCTGCCCGGAGCGCATCCGCGGACTTCGCCGCCGTGTCATACAGCGCCGAGCCGGGCTTATTCTTCTCATCCGTACACTTCAGCCAGGCCGACAGGAAGAGGCCGTCGGAGACGCGTCGCATCGTGTCGAGGAACGTCCGCTTGCTCGTGGAGTCGACATAGCCGTTCGCGGATGGCACGTCGAACGTGAGCCGATAGGCGGGCTCGTCGGGCGTTTCCAGCCGCAGAAACTCCTCGGGCTTCAGCGCCGTGTCGGAAATGCGCAGCTCGTCGATGTCGCCGGGAAAGGTCCGCCGTCCCTTGTCCTTGTCATAATTGGCCGTGCCGCCGATCCACAGCGCGTGGAGATTCGGCGTCGCCGTGTCGGCGTCATATGCGATCTGCCCCCCTCCTTCGATAGTCTTTTCCATGTCGAGTCGATAGTCCACGTAGACCTTGACCTTCGCGTCCGAGGCGCTGTATGTCAGGGCGACATGGTGCCACTTGCCGTCGTTGACGCAGTATTGACGATTTGAGTCGTTGTAGAAGTAAGGCGCACCTTTGAGACGCGCGACCATCTTGCCGGCGCCGTCCATGTACAGCGCGTAGGATTCTTTCGGCCAATCCCAGCCTTTTCGCTTGGCGAAGATCGGCGCGAGGCCGTTGAAGTCCTTGTCCGTCGCCGTCGTGCGGACGAAGCATTCGACGGTAATCGCGTCCGTCGGCTGGGTCGCCTCCGCCTGGTTGGCTTCCGCACCGCCGACGCGCAGGGCCGCCGCGTAGTAGGCGGGCAGGTCTTTTGTCCCGTTCGCATCCCGCCCCGGCTGCGCCGAGAAGTTCATCGCCGCGACGTTCTCCCGGCGCACTTTCGTCACCGGGTCGTAGACGACGCCCGTCGCAAGCGGCGCGACGTAGGCCGGACGCGGCGCGGACGTCCCGGACTCAAACTGGTTGTCCGTCCCGCCCTTCATCATGATCGGCTGGGCCTGGACGCCGTAAATGGAATCGACAACCCAGTCCGTGCTGTTCGTCGTCTGCTGGCCGGGGGCCTTGTCGTCGAAATGCCACCACGCCGTCGTCTGGGCCGTGGCCGAAGACGCCACACCCGCGAGCGCGACCGTTGCGAGCCGCACCCACATCCGTTTCGCCTGCATTGAAGAAACCATCATCGTGTGCTTCCTTTTCGCTGTTGACTGCGCCGGACGCCATTCGCCCGACACCACGCATTATAGCAAAACGTCCGTTCCAAACGCCAGTTGAGACCGCCACGTCTCGTCCAATGGTTTATTTGCATTTCGTCCAACGGATATGGTATACTTGCCGCCATGCGCAAGCAAAAGGCACGGACGATTCTCGTCACCTACAACCTCGTGACCCTTTCGGGGCGTGACTGCCTCGCCGGCATCATCCGCGCCGTCGGGAGCCGGCGGCCGTGGCGGCTGCGGCTGCTCGAATCCCCAAAGGCGATCCCGGACGCGCTCGCCCGCGTCGGGTCCGAGCGGATTGATGGCGTGATCTCCTGCCGCCCCCTGGGGACGGACGTGATCGACGCGCTTCGGGCGGCGAACCTGCCCACCGTCTTCACGAACTACCAGGATGAGCGCGAAATGGCTGGCGGGCCGTTCTCCTCCGTCAGGCTCGACGACGAGGCGATCGGCCGCGTCGCCGCCGAGCGTCTCCTGTCGCTTGGGGCCTTCGCCGCCTTCGCGTTCGCGACGAATCGCCCGGACGCCCGCTGGTCGGCCCTGCGCGCGCGCGGCTTCGTCCGACGGGTGCCGCTGCCTGTCACGCATCTGCCCCTGGACGAAGGCGAAGGCGCAGTCCTCCGCCGGCTCGTGGAGCTGCCGAAGCCCCTCGCCGTCCTCGCGGCGTGGGACGTGGCCGCCGTGCAGGTCGCCGAGCTCTGCCACAAGGCCCGCCTGGAGGTGCCGGGCCAGGTCGCGATCCTCGGCGTGGACGACGACGAGCTGCTCTGCAACGGGGCTACGCCGCGCCTGTCGAGCGTCAAGCCGAACCACGAGGAACTCGGCTTCCGCGCGTGCGACGAGCTCGAGCGCCTTTTCAAGGGTCGTCCTCCGCGCACCACATTCCTCTCCGTGTCCGTAAAGGCGTTCGCCCGGCGCGAAACGACGGCCTTCCTCAAGCCGTCCGAACACCTCGTCCGCCGTGCGCGCGAGTACATCCGGGACCATGCGGACCGCGCGATTCCGCTTGCCGAAATCGTCCGCCATCTCAGCTGCTCGCGGGCGCTTGCCTGCCTGCGCTTCCGCGAGCTGACGGGACAGTCCCTCGGCGCGGCCATCGCCGACGCGCGGACGGCCTTCGTGAAGAGCCGGCTGGCGGACTCGTTCGGCTCGCTCGCCGCGCTTGCGCCGGAATGCGGGTTCGCCGACGGGGCCGCGCTCGCCCGCTTCTTCAGGCGCGAGACGGGCCTCTCGCCCGGCGCCTGGCGAAAGAAGGCCGTCGGCGGCCAGCCACCCAGTGCGAAAAAGGCGCAAAAGGATTTGTGGGGACAGACCCCCGCCTGACAGATTTATGGGGACAGGCCCCCGCCTGACGGGGCCTGTCCCCAGACCTGATGTGTGAAAAGCGCAGAAAAAATGTCGTTTTCTGAAAAGCGCGGTTTGAGCCAATGTTCACGCGGGTCGCGTGAAAAATCCGCCATAATTTTCAGCACCTACATTTCAGAACGCCTTGACGCCTGACTTGAGCGCCGCCAGACCTCCTTTCGTGTATATCCTGTCCGCGT
>CAKUGW010000047.1 GCA_934654805.1 uncultured Kiritimatiellota bacterium | reverse complement strand
CGCGAACGGCGTGAAGGAGCTCGTCATCGCGGCGATGCTGCTCGCGAGCCGCGACATCGTCGGCGGCGTCGAGTGGGTCAAGGCGAACGCCGCCGACCCGGCGATCAACAAGGCGGCCGAAAAGGCGAAGAAGGCCTTCGCCGGCACGGAGATCCAGGGCAAGAGGCTCGGCGTCATCGGCCTCGGCGCGATCGGCCAGAAGGTCGCGAACGCCGCCGTCGGCCTCGGCATGGACGTGCTCGGCTACGACCCCTACCTCTCCGTCGACGCCGCGCTGCGGCTCTCGACCGAGGTCAAGGTCTGCAAGAACGTCGAGGCGATCTACCGCGACTGCGACTTCATCACGATCCACGTGCCCGCGCTCGACTCGACGAAGGGCATGATCAGCGCCGAGGCGATCGCGCTCATGAAGACGGGCGTCATCGTCGTCAACGCCGCGCGCGACGCGCTCGTGAACGAGCGGGACATGCTCGCCGCGCTGGAGTCCGGCAAGGTGCGCAAGTACGTCTCCGACTTCCCGAACGCGACGACGGCCGGCCAGAAGGGCTGCCTCGTGATCCCGCACCTCGGCGCGTCCACCGAGGAGGCCGAGGACAACTGCGCGGTCATGGCCGTGAAGGAGATGCGCGACTACCTGGAGAACGGGAACATCGTCAACTCGGTGAACTATCCTGCCTGCACGCTCGGCCCGGCCACGAAGCCCGGCCGTCTCGCGATCCTGCACAGGAACGTCGCGAACATGCTCGGCACGTTCACGTCGATCCTCGGCAACGCCAAGGTCAACATCGACGCGGTCGCGAACAAGAGCCGCGGCGACTTCGCCTACACGCTCATCGACGTCGACACGCCCGTGTCGGCGGACGTCGTCCAGTCCATCGCGGCGAGCGAGGCGGTCATCAAGGTTCGCGTCGTCAAGTGATGGAGACGGCGAGCTTTCCCGACTGGGGGCGGTTCACGCCCGAACACGCCGCGGCAGAACTGCCGCGGCTTCTTTCGGAAGCCGAGGCGTCCGTCGCCGCGCTGGAGGCGTCCGCGCCGACGGCCTACGAGGGCCTCGTCTGGGCGCTGGACGACGCGACGCGCGACCTCTACCGCACGTGGGGGCAGGTCGGCCACCTGACGTCCGTCATGAATTCGGACGCCTGGCGCAAGGTCGAGGAGGACTTCCAGCCTCAGGTCGTCGCGTTCTCCCTGCGCGTCGGACAGTCCCGGCCGCTCTACCGGGCCGCGAAAGGCATTCTCGCGCAGACGGAGGGCCTCTCGCCGGTGCGCGCGCGCATCCTCGCGAAGACGGTCGAGGCGGCGGAGCTCGCGGGCGTCGGCCTTGCGGACGGGAAGCGGGCCCGCTTCAACGAGATCCAGGCGGCGCTCGCGAAGCTGGCGATGGACTTCTCGAACGCCGTCCTCGACGCGACGAAGGCGTTTCGCCTCGAGAAGGGCGGCAAGACCTACACGATCGACGACGCGCACTACCCGGAGACGATGCGCGACTGCGCCGACCGCGAGGTGCGCGAAGCGCTCTGCCGTGCCCGCGCGACGCGCGCGCCCGAGAACGCCGCGCGCATCGCCGAGATCCTGAAGCTGCGCGCGGAACTCGCCGCGCTCCTTGGCTTCGGGTCGTACGCCGACCTCTCCCTCCAGACGAAGTGCGCGCCGTCTGTCGCGGCGGCCCTGAAGATGATCGACGACCTCGACGCGGCGACCGCCGAACCGGCCAAGGCCGAGAACGCTGAACTTCTTGCCTCGGTGCAGCCGAGCGGCCCGAATCAGCCGCAGGCGCAGAAGCCGGATGGGCCGCAGGCGCAGAAGCCGGATGAGCCGCAGACGCAGAAGCCGGATGAGCCGCAGACGCAGAAGCCGGATGAGCCGCAGACGCAGAAGCCGGATGAGCCGCAGGCGAAGGAGGCGAATGCGGCTGCCTCCATTCAGCCGTGGGACGTCGCCTTCTATGCGGAGCGTCTGCGCGAGCAGAAGTACGCCTATTCCGAAGAGGAGCTGAAGCGTCACTTCGAGCTCGAAGACGTGCTGCGCGGACTCTTCAGGATCTCGAGCCTCCTGTTCGGCATCACGGTCGAGGAGGTGACGGGCGACGCGAAGCCGTCCGTCTGGCATCCCGACGTCCGCTTCTTCGCCGTGAAGGAGAATGGCGAGACGGTCGCCCACTTCTACTTCGACCCGTTCGTCCGCAACGGACAGAAGAACGGCGGCGCGTGGATGAACGAGTTCAGGAACAGAAGCACAAGGGAAACACCTCTCGCGCTGGTCTGCACGAACTTCCCGCTGCCGGACGCGAACGGCAGGTGCCTGTTGCCGTTCCGCGAGGTCGAGACGCTGTTCCACGAGTTCGGCCACGCGCTCCAGTGCATGCTGACGCGGGTCGACGAGGAGGATGCGGCCGGCATCAACCTTGTCGAGTGGGACGCGGTGGAGGTCGCCTCTCAGTTCATGGAAAACTGGTGTCTCGACGACCGAACGGGCATCGAAGTCCCGGCGGCGCTGAAGGCGAAAGTGCGCGCGGCGAAGAACTTCCGTGCGGCGAGCGCCTGCCGCCGCCAGCTTGCCTTCGCCAAGACCGACCTGCTGCTGCATGACCCGTCTCTCCCCAGGGGACAGACCCCCGAAAGCTGGGGACAGACCCCCGATCGGCGGGGCCTGTCCCCGCGGGAGATGACTGAAAATGACGTGAAGACGGCTGTTTTTGCGCATTTCGGCGTGCCGATGGTGGAAGGCGACCGTTTTCTCTGCTCGTTCACGCACATCTTCGCGGGCGGGTATGCCGCCGGCTACTACGGCTACAAGTGGGCCGAGGTGATGAGCGCGGACTGCTACGGCGCGTTCGAGGAGGCGGGGCTTGCGGACGATGCGGCGGTGCGGCGCGTCGGCGCGGCCTACCGCGAGACGGTCTTGGCGCTGGGCGGCTCCCGGTCGGCGATCGATGTCTTCCGCGCGTTTCGCGGCCGCGACCCCGAGATCGCCGCGCTCCTCCGCCAGCAGGGGCTTTCGCAGGCGTGACAGCCGGCTGCCGGGCGCTTGCGGCGCCCGTCCGGCAGCCGTCGCAAGCCCATGCCGACAGTCCAATATGGGCCGCGCCGCGTTTTCTGCCGGTGCGCCGATTTGTCGCGTTTCGCCATTTTTGGTATAATGTCCCCATCAATCACGAAAGAGGGCATCGTCATGGCAGAACACGAATACGAAGAAAACGAAGTTCCCGTGCGCGAGACCGGGGACGAGACGGAAATCCGCGATACGGACATCGTCTTCGACTGTCCGCACTGCGGGAAGAACCTCGTGATCGACTATCGCGGCGCGGGGCTCCAGATCAACTGTTCGGAATGCGGCGAGCCGGTGCTCGTGCCGATTCCCGACGGCATGGAGCTGACCGACCTCGACCTCGATCCGGGCGAGATCCTGAAGCAGCTGTTCGCGACGCGGCGCAACTACCAGAAGGCGGAGGCGAAGGCCGAGGCCCTGAAGGCGCGGCTCGTCCAGCTGCAGGAGACGCTCGGCGTCATGCAGGAGGTCATCGCGGAGGGGCTGAGCGCATCGTGACGCGCCGCGCAAAATCCCGCTTCGTCAACGCGCTGACGTTTGCGCGCGTGCCGCTCATCTTCGCGTGGGCGGCGCTCGCGGTCGTGCAGGAGCTGCTGGCCGAGCCGATGGGGGGCGCGGGTCTCGCGCTCGCGGCCGTGGCCTGCCTCGCGATGCTTCTCTCGGGGCTCACCGACTTGTGGGACGGCGCGCTCGCGCGGCGCTGGCACGTCGTCTCGACGCTCGGCAAGATGGCCGACCCGCTGATGGACAAGATCTTCTACCTTGTGGCGTTCCCCGTCCTCTCCTGGCAGGTCCTGCACCAGGGCGGGAGCGAGGCGCACGCGCTCGTGATGGTGGGCTTTACCGTCCTCTACATGCTGCGCGACACGTGGGTGACGTTCATGCGGTCGGTCGGCGCGCTCTACGGGGCGGACGTCGCGGCGATGTGGCTCGGCAAGGTGCGGACGGCGCTGTCGTTCCCCGGCGCGGGCTGGATCTACGTCTACCTCTGCTTCCATCGGCTGGCGCCGGCGTCGTGGGAGGGCCCGTGGCGCGCGAGCTGCTACGCCGTCGAGGCGGGGCTCGTCGCGCTGACGCTCTGGAGCCTCTACACCTACACGGTCGCTTACCTGCCCTACTTGAGGAGGGCACTTGAACGCAAGTGAAATTTGTGAGATAATACGCACATAAAAAAAACTAAAAAAGGTTCAATCAACATGAAAAAGCAGTCCAAGGGCTTTACGCTCGTCGAACTCCTCGTCGTAATCGGCATTCTCGGCATCCTGATGGGTGCGCTGTTCCCGGCCATCTCGTCCGCCATGCTGTCGGCGAACACGGCCGCCATGGCCATGCGCGGCCGCAACCTGTTCGTCGCGATCACGCAGTGCAACACCGACCGCGAGGCGTCAGGCCTGGCGTCCGTCTGGCCGCAGACCGAGCCGGCCGACAAGAACGACACGAGCGGCGACATCGCCTCGAAGGCCGCCTCGACGTCGACGGACTTCTTCAACTACCTCTTCGGCATGAAGGGCGGCGAGGGCACCTACGGCTCGGCCGACTGGGACCCGTACGTCGACATCGACGTCAGCACGGTCTCGGGCAGCGGCGTCCCGGCCCTCACTGGCAAGGAGTTCACCAAGGACAACATCGCCTGGTACGTGGCGAAGAACATCCAGAACGAGATGCCTGACGTTCTGCCCGTCTTCGTTTCGCGGAATGCGAACCGCTCGACCGTCAATACGGCGATGAAGCAGAGCACGGGCTCCGACACGCAGAAGGTCAAGATGGGCGAAGACTATTCGACGCCGTTCGGCAACAAGGCCTGCGTGGTCGTGCGCAAGGGCGGCGGCACGAAGGTCTTCAAGTCGAAGAACTGCCGTCTCGACGTCTTCTTCGACCGCCAGAGCTTCGACAACTCGAACTACTCGAACGCGCCGGAGCTGATGGACCTCTAACACGCGCATGCTCGTCAAGGTCGCGATCGACCTGGCGCTCGACCGGCTCTTCACCTACGAGGTGCCCAAAGCGCTTGCAGAGAAGCTGGCCGTCGGCCAGCTTCTTTCCGTTCCGTTCGGCCACCGCGAGGCGCGCGGCTTCGCGATTGAGGTGGCGGCGGCTTCGGCCGCCGGGGGGCTGACGGCGCAGCCCCCCGCAAGACCCTCTCGCCCCTCGTGTCGCTCAAGTCAAAAGCCCTACCGGCTGAAGCCGATTGCGGCGATTGTCGACGAGACGCCGTTCTTCTCGCCGAAGCTGCTGGAACTCGTGAAGAAGGTCGCGGCCTACACGGCCGCGCCGCTCGAGTCGGTGCTGAGGGCCGCGCTCCCGGCGGCGGTGCTGAAGAAGAACGTGCGCCCGCGCGAGCAGCTGTTCGTCGAGGTCAGAACGGGGGAAGGAAGAAGTAAGAAGGAAGAAGGAAAAAGTGAGGAATCTACAAATTTTCTTTCCGTACAGACAGAGGCGAACGTCTCGTCAGAAAGCCAACCATCCGCACTTCTTCCTTCTTCCCTTTTCCCTCTTCCTTCTCTCACTCCCCGCCAGCGCTGGCTCTACGACAACCTCGTGCGGCTGGGCGGCGGGTGGCTGACGTCGCTCTGCCGCGAGCTGAAGACGACACCCGCCGCGCTGCGGCGGCTGGAGGCGATCGGCCTCGTCACGGTCGCCGTGCGCGCGAAGCGGCGCAGCCCCCTCGGCAGCCGCCGCATCCTGCCGTCGAAGCCCTGGCCGCTCAACGCCGAGCAGCAGGCGGCCTTGGACTTGATCGAGACGCCCGCTTCGGCGGGCGGGGGGCTGACGGCGCAGCCCCCCGCAAAACCCGTGACGCCGACCCTTCTTTTCGGCGTGACGGGGAGCGGCAAGACCGAAGTCTACCTGCAGGCGATCGCGCGCGAACTCGACGCGGGGCGCGGCGCGATCGTCATGGTGCCGGAAATCTCCCTCACGCCGCAGACCGTCCAGCGCTTCGCGTCGCGCTTCGGCGACCGCGTGGCCGTGCTGCACTCGGCCCTCTCGGACGGCGAACGCTACGACGAGTGGCACCGCATCCGCGCGGGCGCGGCGCGTGTCGTCGTCGGCCCGCGCAGCGCGGTCTGGGCCCCCGTCAGGAACCTGGGGCTGATCGTCGTGGACGAGGAGCACGAGACCTCCTACAAGCAGGACGAGACGCCGCGCTACCATGCGCGGGACGTCGCGGTGCTGCGCGGCGCGCTCGAAGGCGCGCGCGTCGTCCTCGGCAGCGCGACGCCCTCGCTCGAGAGCTGGCTCAACGTGCAGCGCGGCAAGTACCGCCTCGCGACGATGAAATGCCGCGCGGGCGCGGGGACGCTCCCGGCCGTCCGCCTCGTCGAGATGCGCGACGGCTCGATCTTCTCGCCGGAGCTGCTGGACGCGATTCGCGTGCGCCTCGACCGGCACGAGCAGACGATCCTCTTCCTCAACCGGCGCGGCTACTCGCGGCAGGTCGTCTGCGAGGCGTGCGGACACGTCATCGAGTGCCCCGACTGCGGGCTTCCCTACACCTACCACCAGGCGGACGACTGTCTCCGCTGCCATGTCTGCGGCGGCTGGGTCGCGCGTCCGGCGACGTGTCCGGCCTGCCATGCGCCCGCGCTCGAATACCGGGGCATCGGCACGCAGCGTGCGGAGGCCGCCCTGAAGAAGTGCTTTGCGCGCGCGAAGGTCCTGCGCATGGACGCCGACTCGACGTCGCGCCGGCACACGCACGACGACATCCTCGACGCCTTCCGCCGACAGGAGGCGGACGTCCTCCTGGGCACGCAGATGATCGCGAAGGGCCTCGACTTCCCGAACGTCACGCTCGTCGGCGTCCTCAATGCGGACAGCTCCATCAACATGCCCGACTTTCGGGCGGTCGAGCGGAGCTTCCAGCTGTTCGCGCAGGTCGCCGGCCGCGCGGGCCGCGCGGAGCTGCCGGGCGAGGTCTTCATCCAGAGCCACGAGATCGACAGCCCCGTCCTGCGGGCGGTCGTGCGCGGCGACTTCGCGGCGTTCGCGGCGGACGAGCTGAAGGCGCGCGAGGAGGGGTTCTTCCCGCCGTACTGCCATCTCGCGATGGTCAATCTCCGGTCGAAGGACCTGAAGCTCGTCGGCGACTGGGCAACGATGTACGCCGCGTCGCTCGCGAAGTGTCCGGGGCTGGCCGTGACGGACGCGATGCCGAGCGCGCTGGAGAAGGCCGAGGGGTGGTACCGTTGGCAGGTGATGGTGCGCGCGGCGTCGGCCGCGGCGATCGTCAGGGCCTGGCGCTGGATCTCGTCCGCGCGTCCCGCGCCCGCTGCCCTGCGCGTCGCCCTTGACGTCGACGCCTACAACCTGGTTTAACCTAAAAATCGCAGTTGAAGCCGCATTTTGGCGGCTTCGACTGCGACAGTTAGGTTTAACGATGGCCGACAGGCTGTCTGTGTCGGGCACCCCCTTGACAGCCGCGAGTTAGATTTGGTAAACTTCGCGCCTGTTGGGAGTTAGTGCCCTCTAACAGGGGCGGGACTGAGAAAGGAAATCTGAATGCCATTGTCGTTCTTCAAGGCCGGCGAAGCGGCGCGCGTGATGCGCGTCGGCGGTGCCGACGCCACGCGCAAGCACCTGGGGAGCCTCGGCTTCTCGGCCGGGACGGTCGTCCGCGTCATCGAAGACACGGAAGGCGGCAAGATCGTCGGCATCCACGACAGCCGCCTCGCCCTCAACGACGAGCTTGTGCGCCGCATCGAGTGCGCGCTGGTGTGAGGGTGGAAGAGTGAAAAAGTGGAAAGGTGGAAAAGCGGAGAAAGGCAAGGCACGGGACAATTTGCAGTCAAGGCGCCTGAAAGAGGCGTCTGCTAACACGAACAAGGAAAAGCAAATGAAGACATTGAATGACATTCCCGTCGGGGAGACGACGCGCGTCGTCCGTCTTCACGGAGAAGGCGCCGTCAAGCGGCGCATCATGGACATGGGCATCACGAAGGGCGCGGAAGTGTCCGTGCGCAAGGTCGCGCCGCTCGGCGATCCCCTTGAGCTGACGGTGCGCGGGTACGAGCTCTCGATCCGCAAGGGCGAGGCGGCGCTGATCGAGGTCGCGTGAAATTTTTTTTGAGGGAAGAATTAGTTATGTCTAATAAAGTTAACGAAGGGAAAGTGCCGGCGTCGGGCGTGGTGAAGATCGCGCTCGCGGGCAACCCGAACTGCGGCAAGACGACGCTCTTCAACGCGCTGACGGGCTCGAACCAGTACGTCGGCAACTGGCCGGGCGTGACGGTCGAGAAGAAGGACGGCCTCCTCAAGGGCGACAGGTCGGTCGACATCCAGGACCTGCCGGGCATCTACTCGCTCTCGCCCTATTCGCTGGAGGAGAAGGTCTCGCGGCGGTATCTCGTCGAGGACTCGCCGTCGGCGATCCTGAACATCGTGGACGGCACGAACATCGAGCGCAACCTCTACCTGACGACGCAGCTCGCCGAGCTGGGGCTGCCGATGGTGGTCGCGGTCAACATGATGGACCTCGTGCGCAAGAACGGCGACAAGATCGACATGAAGCGCATCGCCGGGTCGCTCGGCTGCGAGGTGGTCGGCATCAGCGCCCAGCACAACGAGGGCGGCGTCGAGGCGGCGGAGCTTGCCGCGAAGCTCGTGCGTGAAGGCAAGAAGGCCGAAGTCCCCCACGTCTTCACCGGCCCCGTCGAGCACGCGATCGCCCACATCGAGGAGACGATCCAGGGCAAGGTCGATGCGCGCGCCATCCGCTGGTTCGCCGTCAAGGTCTTCGAGCGCGACGCCGAGATCATCGACATGCTCGGCCTCGACGAGAAGACGCGCCAGCACCTCGACGCGCACGTCCGCGACTGCGAGAAGGAGCTTGACGACGACGCCGAGTCGATCATCACGAACCAGCGCTACGACTTCATCAAGACGCTGGTCGGCAAGGCCGTCGCGAAGAAGCGCGGCGCGAAGACGCTGACGCTGTCGGACCGGATCGACAAGGTCGTCACGAACAAGATTCTCGCGCTGCCGATCTTCATCGTCTCGCTCTGCGTGATGTGGTTCCTCGCCGTCTCGGACTGCGGCCCCGGCACGAAGCTCACCGACTGGGCGAACGACGGGTTCCTCGGCGACGGCTGGCACCTGCCGTTCACGACGCACGAGGTCGACGGCAAGGACTACGACACGGCGTGCGAAGACTTCGCGAAGGCGGAGGCGACGGTCGCGGCGTGGGAGACCGGCGAGAAGGAGGCGTCCATTGAGGACGAGGAGACCGGCGAGACGGCGGAGGAATGGACGATCGACGAGGCGGCCTACAACGCGGCCAAGAAGGTCGAGGAGCCGAACCCGTCCGACTACGGCGTGTGGGTGCCGGGCATCGGCGCGCTCATCTCCGAGGCGCTGGAGAAGGTCGGCGCGTCCGACATGGTTTCCTCGCTCGTCAACGACGGCGCGTGGGGCGGCGTCGCGACGGTGCTCGGCTTCGTGCCGGTGATCACGATCGTGTTCCTGTTCCTCGCGTTCCTGGAGGACTGCGGGTACATGGCGCGCGTCGCGTTCATCATGGACCGCCTCTTCCGCAAGTTCGGCCTGTCGGGCAAGTCGTTCATCCCGATGATCGTCGGCAAGGGCTGCGGCGTGCCGGCCGTCATGGCGGCGCGGACGATCGAGAACGAGCGTGACCGCCGCATGACGATCATCCTCGCGACGTTCATCCCGTGCGGCGCGAAGACGGTGATCATCGCGATGTTCACGGCGATCTTCTTCCGCGAGATGTGGTACGTGGCGCCGCTCATGGACGTCATCGGCATCGCGATCATCGTCCTCGGCGGCATCGCGCTCAAGAAGTCCAGGGCGTTCGCGGGCGAGGCGGCCCCGTTCGTGATGGAGCTGCCGGCCTACCACCTGCCGACCGTGCGCGGCATCCTCATCCACACGTGGCAGCGCGTGAAGGGCTACATGCTCAAGGCGGGCGTGATCATCTTCCCGGCGTGCGTGTTCCTCTGGTTCATCATGCACTTCGACTGGTCGCTGAACCTCTTGGCGGACGAGGAGATCGAGCGCTCGATCCTGCATGACCTCGGCAGCTGGATCGCGTGGATCTTCGCGCCGCTCGGCTTCGGCACGTGGCAGGGCGCGGCGGCGACGGTCTCGGCCGAGATCGCCAAGGAGCAGGCGACGGCGACGCTGGGCCTCGTGTCCTCCGGCTTCGACGGCGCGACGACGGCCTCGAACATTGCGGCCCTCTTCGGCTCGATGAGCGACTTCCCGAGGCTTGCGGCGTTCTCCTTCATGGTGTTCAACCTGTTCGTCCCGCCGTGCATGGTGGCGATCGCGACGACCTTCCGCGAGATGGGCTCGCAGAAGTGGGGCTGGTTCGCGATGGCCTTCCAGCTCGCGGTCGGCTACGTGATCGCGCTCTCGGCCTACCAGATCGGCATCCTGGCCTGCGGCGGCGGCTTCGGCCTCTGGACGGCCGTGACGCTGGCGGTTGACGCATTCGTCCTCTGGGCGATCTTCCGCCCGGCCCCGAAGGAGGTTCTGGCATGAACGCGGGTTCCGCCGTCGTCCTCGCGCTCGTCCTTGCCCTTGCCGCGCTCGCCATTTGGCGGGCGTGGAAGAAGGGGGCCCCGTGCGAGTGCGGCGGCAACCGCAAGCTCTGCGGCGGCCACTGCCACTGCGGGGAAAAGGGAAGAGGGAAGAAGTAAGAAGGAAAAAGTAAGAGGGAAGAAGGAAGAAGGAATTCGGCGAGCCGTTGCTCATTTCCAGCTGCCCACTGCCCTTTGTCCGCTGTCCTTTGTCCGAAATTGAAGTCAAAAGATCCAAACAGAAGACAGAGGACGGACGACAAAGGACTGAGGACCGAAGACCAAGGGCCGAGGACAAAGGACAGCGGACAAACGGACTGAAGGACGGCGGGCCTGACACAAGACGATTTTGGCGAGAGCCAGAAAACAGACACAAAGTAAGAGAAAGCTAATAAAATAAGACAAAACTAACAATGAACTCAAAGCACATCATGACAACGATCGCCTGTGCAGCCGCCTTCTGCGGCAGCGTTCGGGCGGAAACGGAAGCGAAGGAAGCCGAAGAGCAGGGCCTCAGCTGGGCCATGGGCGAAGGCGTGACGTTTGGCGAGACCCCGATCGTCTCGGCGGAAGTCGGCCTCGCGTTCGACTCCAAGTTCATGAGCTACGGCCTCGTGGACAACAACGACCCGATCCTCACCCCGTCGGCGGCGCTCACGTTCTTCGACTGGGTGACGTTCAGCGTCGAGTCGATCTTCGACACCACGCGCTACGGCGAGAAGGCCGGCTACAATGACCACGCCTTCCGCTCGCAGGAGCTCGACCCCGGCGTGGCGATCGGCCATGCGTTCGGGCCGGACGAGGGCCTGCCGACGACGGTCGAGTTCGAGCTCGGCTACATGTACGAGTCCCATCCGAAAGTGGTCGATGACGACACGCAGTTCCTCTCGTTCTCGGTCGGCCTGCCCGACCTCTGGTTCGAGCCGACGTTCTCCTACGAGCGTGACATCGACCGCGACGAGGGCACCTACCTCAACCTCGAGATCGGCCACACGTTCTCGGTCGTCGAGGGGAAGGAAGAGGGCGATGACGACATCCTCTCGTTCCGCGTCTCCCTCGCGCAGGGCTGGGGCGACCAGCGCCGCGTGACGGCCTACCTCGGCGAAGCCGGCGAAGGCTACGACGAGGCGTGCCTGATGGACACCTGCCTGAAGGGCGAGCTGACGTGGAACATCACGGACGGCGTCTCGCTCGGCGCGTACCTCGCCTACTACGACTACCTGTTCGACTCGTCCGCGCGCGACGCCGCGTCGCACTACGAGGGCACGGAAGCCTACTCGGACAGCTACAACCTCGTCACGGGCGTCTCGATCGCCATCGCGTTCTGACTTAAGAAATCATTGCTCGCATGATTCTTTAGCAGTTCCTCATGTGGTTGACAGCGAGCCCCCGGCTTGGAAGTCCCAAGCCGGGGTTTTTTGGTATAATGTGACGGTTATGCGGCAAGATTCGAGGAGGACGAAATGCGAAGAGGCAAGATGACGGGCTGTGTCCTGGCCGTCGGCGTGACGGCGGCAGTCTGCTTTTGGCCGGCGGCAAAACCCCCAGAGGCCGGGCCGGAGCCGGTGCGGCCCGTGCGGAGCGCGGTCGTGCGGGCGAGTGCGCGCATGCCGGACCTGGCGTTCGCCGGCATCGTGCAGGCGACGGCGTCGCGGACGCTCGTCTTCAAGCAGACGGGGCGCATTCAGGGCATTGCCGTCGCGAAGGGGCAGAGCGTCAAGAGGGGCGAGAAGCTCGCGTGGCTCGATCCGCTCGATTTCCGGGACGCGCTCGCGAAGGCGGAGGCCGCCGAGAAGCGCGACCGCCTGACGTTCGACCGCAAGAGCGACGCGCTCAAGAAGAAGGCGATCTCGCAGGAGGAGGTCTCGCAGTCCGAGGCCCAGCTCCGGCAGAGCGAGGCGGCGCTGGAGCTCGCGAAGCGCGCGCTGGAGGAGACGGTCCTGTACGCGCCGTTCGACGGGACGGTCGCCTCCGTGCCGGCGACGGAACTCGACATGGTCGGCGCGGCGAACCCCATCGTGAAGATCCAGGACACGTCGTTCGTCAACATCGACGTCAGCATTGCGGAGAAGTACATCCTCCGGCGGGAGCAGTTCGTGGACGTCGAGACGAACGCGGGGCGCACGGTGACCTTCGACTCGCTGCCCGGTCGCGCCTTTCCCGCCACGTTCAAGGAGTTCCAGGCGTCCGCCGACGAGAACACGCAGACGTTTGTCGCGACCTACACGATGGAGGCCCCGAAGGACCTTCTGCTCCTGCCGGGGATGTCCGCGACGCTGACGATCTCCGGGGCGTCATACGGGCAGAAGGGCAAGGGCGCGGCGGAAGGGCTGACGGTCGTGCCCGAAAGCGGCGTCGGGGTCACGTCGGACGGCGCGCACTTCGTCTGGCTGCTGCAGGAGACGGCGGAGAAGGACGTCTACGAAGTCCGCCGCCAGGACGTCTCGCTTGTCCGCCGGACGGACGAGGGGACAGTCGTCTCGGGGCTGAAGCCCGACCAGCGCATCGCGACGGCCGGCGTCTCGATCCTGACCGAAGGGCGCAAGGTGACGATCCTGTAAAAGGCGCCCGTTCGGGGGCGGCCGCCGGAACTCGATAGGCTTTCTATGTTAGACTTCAAGGGAATCTCCGTCCATTACGGACACCAGGACGTCCTCACGGACGTCACGTTTCGCGTCAACAAGGGCGACCGCATCGGCGTCGTCGGCCCGAACGGCTCGGGCAAGTCGACGCTCTTCAAGATCATCCTCGGCGAGATGTCGACGGACACGGGCGAGCTCGTCATCGAGTCGAGTCCGCGCATCGGCTTCACGCGGCAGAACCCCGCCCCGGACACCCCGGAGGAGACGCTCCTGGACTACGCGCTCAGGGGCATCCCCGGCCTCTCCGAGATGGAGGCCGAGATGGCGGAGCTGGAGGCCGACCTGGCGGATCCCGTGAAGATGCGTCGCTACGGCGAGCTGCAGACGAAGTTCGAGCATCTCGGCGGCTACGACATCGAGACGCGCGTCAAGATCGCGCTCGGCGGCCTCGGCTTCGCGACGGAGGATTTCGCGAAGCCGTTCAGGTCGTTCTCCGGCGGGTGGCGCATGCGCGCGGAGCTCTCGCGCGTCCTCGCGTCGAAGCCCGACCTGCTGCTCCTCGACGAGCCGTCGAACTACCTCGACCTCCCCGCCGTCGACTGGCTGCAGAAGTTCCTCAAGGCGTACGACGGCACGCTCATGCTGATCTCGCACGACCGCTACCTCCTGCGGACGCTGACGAACGTCATCGTCGAGGTCGATGCGGGCACGGCGACGCGCTACGAGGGCAACCTCGACTGGTACCTGACCGAGCGCGAGGTGCGCTACGAGCACCTGAAGGCCGCGAAGGAGAACCAGGACCACCACCGCGAGCAGCTGCAGCGGTTCGTGGACCGCTTCCGCGCGCAGGCGACGAAGGCCGCGCAGGCTCAGTCGCGGCAGAAGCTCATCGACAAGATCGACGAGGCGCGGATCGTGCTGCCGAAGCGCTACACGAACTCCGGGCGCCTGCGGCTCGCGGAGCCGCCGCCGAGCGGCATCGAGATGTTCCGCTGCGAAAACCTCGGCTTCAGCTACGACGGCGCGAAGAAGGTCTTCTCCGGGCTCGAATTCAACGTCACGCGCGGCGACAAGGTCGCGCTGATCGGCTACAACGGCCTCGGCAAGACGACGCTGATGCGCATCATCGCCGGGACGCGGCGGCCGACGGAGGGCAAGGCCGTGCTCGGCCACAACGTCGTGCCGGGCTACCTCTCGCAGGAGTTCGCCGAGACGATCCCGCCCGACCTCACCGTCTACCGCAACGCGAAGAACGCCTGGGACGCGCACGGCGGCGGGCCGGAGAAGGCCTTCCGCAACCAGCTTGGCGCGTTCGGCTTCGACGAGAACGACGTCGAGAAGCCGGCGGGCGTCCTGTCGGGCGGCGAGAAGATCCGCCTCGCGTTCCTGCGGCTGTTCCTGACGGCGCCGAACTTCCTGCTGCTCGACGAGCCGACGACGCACCTCGACCTCGACGGACGCCGCCTGCTGCAGGACGCGCTCCAGAAGTACGCGGGGACGATCCTCCTCGTCTCGCACGACATCGACCTCGTGCGGGCCGTCGCGACGAGCATCCTGGAGATCACGCGCGAGGGCATCCGGCAGTATCCGGGCGGCTACGACTACTACTGCGAGAAGAAGGCGGAGCGTGAGAAGGCGGCGTCGGGCGAGGGCCGGGCGCGCGAGACGCGGGAGGCGAGAGGGCCGGGCGACGCGCCGGCGGCCACGAGGCTTTCCCAGAAGGAGGCGCGGAAGCAGCGCGCGGCGGAGCGGGCGAAGGTCGCGCCGAAGCTGCGCGAGCTGAAGAGGCGCGTGGCGACGGCGGAACAGAAGATCGACGAGCTGCAGAAGGCGCTCGACGAGGCGTCCGCCGAGCTCTTCAACCCGAAGCCGACGACCGACTTCGCCGAGGCGAACCGGAAGGTGCGCACGCTCCAGTTCGAGATCGACCGCTACACGGCCGACTGGGAAGAGGCGGCGACGGAGCTGGAGGCCCTTGAGAATCAGCCGGATGCGGCAGGAGGCGTCTGAAAATGGAAGACTGGCTTGACTTGAATCCGGATCCCGTCCACGTGAAGCGGGAGCGCGAACGCGCGCGCGCGCTGCGCAAGACGGACTGGTGGAAGGCCCGGATCGCGAAGGGCGAGTGCCACTACTGCCACAGGCACGTCGGGGCGGAGAACCTGACGCTCGACCACGTGATTCCCGTTGCGCGCGGCGGACGCTCCACGCGCGGCAACTGCGTGCCGTGCTGCGTCGACTGCAACGCGAAGAAGAAGGCCTACACGCCGGCCGAGCAGATCCTCGCGCGGCTCTTCCCGGAGGGGTGAGGCGATGATGGACCTTTCGCGGACGGAAGCCCTGCTGGGCGAAGCGGCGCTGGCGCGGCTCGCCGCCGCGCGCGTCGCCGTCATCGGCGTCGGCGGCGTCGGCAGCTGGTGCGCCGAGGCGCTCGTGCGCACCGGCGTCGGGCACCTGACGCTCGTCGACGATGACGTCGTCGTGCCGTCGAACGTGAACCGGCAGTGCCCGGCGACGGCGAAGACGCTCGGACGGCCCAAGGTCGCGGCGTTGCGCGACCGCCTTCTCGACATCAGCCCCGACGGCGACGTCGTCGCGGTCAACGGACGCTATCCGGGCACGACGCCTGACCTTCGGATTACGGACTTCGACTTGATCGTGGACGCAATCGATTCCGTGGACTGCAAGGCCGAGCTCATTCTCGCGGCGACGGCGGCGGGCGTGCCGATCCTCTCGTCAATGGGCGCGGCGCGGCGGCTCGACCCGACGAAGGTCGTCCTCCGGCGGTTCGACCGAATTGCGGGCGACGGCCTTGCGCGCGCCCTGCGCCAGCGGTTCAGGCGGCTCGGACGCTTCCCGGCGACGCGGTTCGACTGCGCCGTCTCGACCGAGACGGCGCAGCCCGTGCGCGCACCGCAAGTGCCGGGGCCTGTCCCCAAGGGCTCGATGATGCCCGTCACGTGCGCGTTCGGCATGGCCCTCGCGGCAGAGGCCGTGAACCGGCTCGTGCAGGGCTGAGGCGTCCCGTGGCATTTCCTCCGCCATTTTTGGTATAATTTTCGCCATGAAGAGAATTTCTGTCGATAAGGGCGTCGCGTTTGGCGACGGAAGCCTCACGTTCATCGCGGGCCCGTGCGTGATCGAGTCGCGCGCGATGGCGCTTGACCTCGCAAAGCGGCTCACGGCCCTCGCGAAGAAGCTGAAGGTCGGCTTCGTCTTCAAGGCGAGCTTCGACAAGGCGAACCGCACGAGCGTCGATTCGTTCCGCGGCCCCGGCATCGACAAGGGGCTTGAGATTCTCGCCGAGATACGTTCGGCGTTCGACGTGCCCGTCCTCACCGACGTGCATGAGCCGTGGCAGTGCAAGCCCGTCGCCGAGGTCTGCGACGTCCTCCAGATTCCCGCGTTCCTCGCGCGCCAGACGGATCTCGTCGTCGCGGCGGGCGAGACGGGGGCGGTCGTGAACGTGAAGAAGGGCCAGTTCATGGCGCCGGAGGACATGGCGCAGGTCGTCCGCAAGATCGAGTCGACGGGCAACCGCCGCATCACGCTCTGCGAGCGCGGCAGCTCCTTCGGCTACCACAACCTCGTCGCCGACATGCGCTCGCTGCTCGTCATGCGCGAGCTCGGCTACCCGGTCATCATGGACGCGACGCATTCCGTGCAGCGTCCGGGCGGGCTCGGAACGGGGTCGGGCGGCGACGGCAAGTACGCGCCGGCCCTGGCGCGCGCGGCGGTTGCGACGGGCGTCGACGGCGTCTTCATGGAGACGCACGTGAACCCCAAGGTCGCGAAGAGCGACGCGGCGAACGCGATCCGCTTCGCCGACGTCGCGGCGCTCTGGAAGAAGCTCCTCGCCATCCACGCGGTCGTGCGCGCCTGACGGCGGCGGATGCGGCGGCAGACGCGCATCGGCTTCGCCGTCGCGTCAGTCGATGTAGAGGGCGGGAATGGCCTGCGGGGTTCTGGCTTCGGCCGCCGAATGCGCAGGGCCGGACGGCTTGACGTCCGAGACGGGCTTCGCGTCGGATGCCGCTTCCGCAGGTTTCGCTTCGGTCTCCGGGATGTCGCCGGGCGCGCCGCCGGTCGCGCGGTAGAGCGCGCGCACGCCGACGGCCAGCGTCCAGAGGACGAGCAGCGCGGCGCAGCCGAGCAGGGCGAGGCGCCAGACGGAGGGCGGCACGGCGAGCTTCGGGCGGTCGTGCAGCGGCGCGGCGTAGCGCGAGAGCGTCGGCCCGTGCCCGGCGGCCGGCGCGGCCTCCGGTTCGGGCGCGGGGGGCGGGTTCGCGCAGGGCTGCGGAGGCGCGGCGTTCGGGGGGAGACTGTCGACCGGGGGTGGCTCGGCGAAGAGGTCGTCGGCGGAAACGGGGGCTTCGCGCGCCTGCACCGTGTCTCCGAGGCTCTGTGCGAGGTCTTCCCGTGCGGCCGGGATCGGCTCGGGCTCGGGGGCGCGTTCGCGGATCTCCGGGTCGCGGTTGCCGTTGAAGATGTCCGTGAACTCGTCCGCAAGGGGCTTCGGATCGAGGCCGACGGCGCCGCAGTAGAGGCGCACGAAGCCGCGTCCGTAGATGGCGGCGGGAATGCTGGCGAAGTTCTCGGTCTCCAGTTCCTCGACGCGCGTGGGCGTCATGTGGGTCATTTCCGCGAGCTGGGCGACGGAGAGGCCCTTGGCCTCGCGCGCGGCGCGCAGCGTCTTTCCGAATTCGGTCATGGTGTCTGTTCCTCCTGAATGAAGAGATCGGGGTCGCCGTCCGCCGGCGGCAGGTCGGCGCCGAGGGCCGCATCGTCGCCGGGCGGCGCGGCGTCCGCCCCGTCGGCGTCTGCGCCGCCGCCGTTGAAGACGGCGAGCAGTTCCTCCTGCGACATGACGATCTGGCGCGGGCCCATGCCCTGCGGGGCCGAGACGATGCCGCGCTCGGTCAGCATGTCGAGGATCTTCGCCGCGTGGTTGTAGCCCCAGCCCAGCTGGCGCTGGAAGTGCGAGGTCGAGGCGCGGCGCGTGTTGATGACGCACTCGACGGCCTTCTTGAAGTCGTCCGCCGCCGCGTCGGCCTTGACCTGCGCGCGCGCCTCGGCGGCGGAGGCCTTGGCGCTCGCGGCCTCCTCCTCGGGGTCGGCGAAGAGGTCCTCCTCGGCCTCCTTGATCGTCGAGAGCTTCTTCGTGAAGCGGTCGTCGAACTGGACGGTCGAGTGCTCCTCGATGAACTTGACGATGCGCTCGATCTCCGGGTCGCTGATCCAGGCGCCCTGCGCGCGGACCAGGAGACCGTCCTTCGACTTGAAGAGCATGTCGCCGCGTCCGATCAGGTTCTCCGCGCCGCCCGCGTCGAGGATCGTGCGCGAGTCGATGCCGGTCGCCGTCTTGAAGGCGACGCGCCCGGGGATGTTCGCCTTGATCGCGCCCGTGATGATGCGCGCGTCGGGGCGCTGCGTCGCGAGGATGAGGTGGATGCCGGCGGCGCGGGCCTTGGCCGTCAGGCGCGCGATGTGCGGCGAGACCTCCTTCGAGCACTGTGACATGAGGTCGGCGACCTCGTCGATGATGATGACGATGTAGGGGACGGTCTTCGGCATGTCGCTGCCGACGGCGGTGTCGCCGCCGAACATGTCCGTCTGCGTGAAGCTCGGCCGGTGGTTGAAGTCGTAGATGTTGCGGACGCGCGCGCGGGCGAAGAGCTTCAGGCGCTTCTCCATCTCCGCGACGGCCCACTTGAGCGAGAAGACGACCTTCTGGTTCTCGGTGATGATCGGCACGATGAGGTGCGGGAGCGCGGCGTAGCTCGTGAACTCGACGGACTTCGGATCGACCATGATGAGCTTCAGCTGCTCCGGCGTCTTCGTCATGAGGAACCCGTTGATGAGCGAGTTGAGGCAGACGGACTTGCCCTGGCCGGTCGCGCCGGCGACGAGCATGTGCGGCATGGAGGCGAGGTCGGCGACGAGCTCCTTGCCGGCGGCGTCCTTGCCGAAGAGGAGCGGCAGCTCGCCCTTGGCGTTCCGCCAGGCGTCCGACTCGATGATCTCGCGGAAGGAGATGCCGGCCGGGGCGCGGTTCGGCACCTCGATGCCGATCGCCTCCTCGCCGGGGATCGGCGCCTCGATGCGGAGCGACTTCGCGTGCAGGGCGCCCATCAGGTTGTCGGAGATGTTCGTGACGGCCGAGTAGCGGATGCCGGGCGCGAGGTAGAGCGCGTACTTCGTGACGACGGGGCCCTGCACCGTGTAGGCGAGCGAGGCGTCGATGCCGAAGATCTTCAGCGTGTTGATGAGGCGCGCCGTCATCTCCTCGACGTCGCCGTGGTCGGCGGACGACTTCTTGAGCGGGTTCAGGAGCGAGAGCGGCGGCAGCAGGTAGGGGCCCTTGTCCTCGGCCGCGTCGGCGGCCGACGCGGCGGCTGAAGTCGCCGCCTTCGGCGACGGCAAGGGCTGTCGCGCGAGGGGGACGGGCGGGTACGGCGCGTCGGCGTCGGCGCGGCCGCCGTGCTTGGCCTCCCACTTCGCGAGCTTCGCGGCCTCCTTCTCGGCGCGGCGCGCCTCCTTGGCGGCGAGCTTCTCCTGCCGGATGCGCGCCTTCTCCTCGGCGCGCTGGCGGCGGGCGGCCTCCTTCGCGGCGGCGACGTCGGCTAAGGCCGACGGCTCCGACAAAGAAGAGAAGGGCGAAGCCTCCGAACTTCCTCCCTCTTCCTTTTCCCATCTTCCGTCTTCCTTCTTCCCTCTTCCTTTTCCCAGCGCCCAGCGGAAGACGGCGGCGAAGAAGTCCGCGAGGTTGCGCACGCCGACGGCGCCGACGAGCGAGAGGGCCATGAAGACGACGACGAGGACGGCCGAGCCGAAGTCGCTCAGGAGCGGCGAGAGGCAGCGCGTCATCAGCAGGTAGCCGATCGCGCCGCCGGCGTCCGCGAGGTTGAGGCGCGCGGCGAGGGAGGAGATGCCGTTCGCGTGCGTGCCGAGGACCTGCAGGAGGCAGGAGACGGACGCGAGGAAGGCCGTGAACCAGGCCTCGCGGCGGCCGGGGCGCATGCGGCGGCCCCGGATGAGGCAGAGCGCGGCGACGACGCAGACGAGCGGGACGATCCAGATCGCGAGGCCGAAGACGAGGTAGCCGTAGTAGGCGAAGCCGTCGCCGAGCGCGCCGATCCAGTTGTGCGACGGCGCGGGCGGCACGCACAGCTCCGGACGCGCGCGCCAGTCGTAGGAGAGGAGCGCGCCCAGCGGGAAGAGCGCGAGCGGGAAGAGGAGCCAGGCGACGACGCTGCGCCGCGTCTCGGCCCCGTCAGGGAGTCTGGAGGGTTCGTTCATGGTTCGGGGCCGGGGCGCCGCCTTCGGCGACGCCCTGCTTGACGGCGTGGTAGAGGACGATGGCGAGGACGAGGGCGAGGAGCTTGAGCCCCCAGTTCCCCGTCAGGAATTCGAGTCGTTTCATTTGCGGGTGCCTCTCGACATGAAGCGTTCCTGGAAGCGCGCGAGCAGACGGTTGGCCTTGCGCTCGCGGAACATGGCCTTCGCGAGCCAGCGCACGAGCGACGGCGCGCACGCGGCGGCGTCGGGATAGCGGATGAGCCGCCCGTTGTGGGCGACGGAGACGGCGCCCGACTCCTCCGAGACGACGACGACGAGCGCGTCCGTCTCCTCCGAGAGGCCGACGGCGGCGCGGTGGCGCATGCCGCTGACGATGAGGTCGGGGTTGTTCGAGACGGGGAAGATGCAGTGCGCGGCGGAGAGGCGGCCGTCGCGGACCGTGACGCCGCCGTCGTGCAGCGGCAGGGGCGGCGTGAAGATGCAGGTCAGCAGCTCGCGCGAGAACGTCGCGTGGAGCGGCACGCCCGTCTCCTCGTAGCTGCGCAGGCTGATGCCGCGCTCGAACGCGATCAGCGCGCCCGTCCGGCGCGCGGCGAGGTGGAGGATCGCCTCGGCGACGAGCTCCGGCGTCGCCGAGCCGTCCGTCAGGTACTTGCGCCGCTCCAGCGAGCCGAACGCGCCGACCTGGCTGAGGCCGCGCCGGATCTCCGGCTGGAAGATGACGACCGTCGAGATCGCGAGGTAGACGAGGAGGCTGTGGAGGATGACGGAGAGGACGGCGAAGTGGAAGACGAACGTGAAGAGGGTGAGCGCGGCGGCGAGCAGCCCGACGCCCATGAGGGCCTGCCCGAAGCGCGAGCCGCGCGCGCGCTTCAGGATCGCGTAGATGACGAGGTAGAGGATCGCGATCTGCGCGATCGCCGACAGGTCGATCCACTCAGCCATTGACCAGCGCCTCCACGTCGCGCCCGTCCATCGTCTCCTTCTCGATGAGCGTCTTCGCCAGGAGCTCCAGCCTGTCGCGGTGCGCGTCGATGACGCGCTTCGCGTCGGCGTACGCCTCGTCGATGAGCCGCTTCACCTCCGCGTCGATCTCGCGCGAGGTCTCCTCGCTGAAGGCGGGCGGCAGGTCGCCGTTCGAGAACTGCGAGGGCTCCATGAACGCCTGGAAGCCGAACTTCTCGCTCATGCCGTACTTGCAGATCATCTCGCGCGCGATCTGCGTCGCCTGGGCGATGTCCTGCGCGGCGCCGGTCGAGACGTCGCCGGTGAAGAGCTCCTCGGCGATGCGGCCGCCGCAGCACAGGCGCATCTCCGCGAGGAAGTGCTTGCGCGTGCGGTTGAGGACGTCCCGCTCCGGCAGGGCCATCGTCGCGCCGAGCGCGCGCCCGCGCGGGATGATCGTCACCTTGTGGAGCGGGTCGGCGTCGGGCAGGAGCACCTGCAGGAGCGCGTGGCCCGCCTCGTGCCAGGCCGTCGTCTCTCGTTCGCGCTGCGAATAGCCGGCGGACTTGCGCTCGCGGCCCCAGATCACCTTGTCGCGCGCCTCGTCGAGCGTGGCCATGTCGACGC
>CAKUGW010000046.1 GCA_934654805.1 uncultured Kiritimatiellota bacterium | reverse complement strand
AGGTGCGACTCCCGGAGCGACCCGGATCGAGGCCGCAGGCCGACATAGACGGAGCGCAGCGACGTCCGGGCGGGCGAGCTGTCGGGCCGACGGGCCAAGACCCCCGCCGCCTGGCGCACGCGCGAGAAGCCTACGGCGTCACTTTTTTCGTTTCGGGGCTTTCCTTCAGGACCTGCTCGGCCGCCGCGACGAGCGCCGGGTCGGAAAAGAGCGTCGTGACGACCGTCGCATAGCCGCGCGCGCCGCGGACGTCGCCCTTCGCCAGCGCATTCTGCGCGAGCGCGAGATACGCCGCGCCGCGCGCCGTCGGATGGCCCGCGTTCAGCGTCACGGCGGCCTTCAGCGTCTCTTCCGCCGCCGCGTGCTCGCCCGCGCGGCACTCCAGCTTGCCGAGGGCCAGGGCCGCCGCCGCCGCGGACTCCGTCTTCACCGGCTCGGCGAGCGCCTTGCGGTAGGCGTCGATCGCCGCCGTGAAGGACTGGCGCGACTCCTCATGGCGCCCCAGCATCGTCCAGCCCGCCTGCCGCCATTCGGGCGCCTTCTCCGCAACCAGCGCCTTGGCGCAGGTCGCCGCCTCTTCGCCGCCAAGCAGTTCGCCGACCGCGTGGATGCGCGCCGCGCTCATGCGCGCGCACGCCCCTTCCCGCACGAGCTGCGCGTAGGCGGCCCTGGCGGCTTCGGCGCGCCCGTTCTTCAGGTCGTCCTCGGCGATCATCAGCCGCGCCTCGCGCGACTCGTCGAGCCCCAGCCCCAGCTTCAGCGCCTCGGCGAGAAAGCCCGTCGCCTCGGCCGCGTGCCCCAGGCGCATCGCCGCGACGCCGCGCCAGTAGAGCGCGCCCGCCCGCTGCGCCGCGAGCCGCCCCGTCGCGAGGGCCTCCGCGAGCAGCAGCTCGGCCTTCGCCCAGTCGGACGCGCGCGCGGCGGCCATCGCCCGCGCGTACAGCGCCTGCGCCGCCTCGTCCGTCTTCGGATGCTCCTTGGCGATGCGCGCGTATTCGGCGTCGGCCTCGGCGCGCCGCCCGCCCTTCTCGTAGATCCACGCGAGCCGCAGGGCGTCCGCCGCCGTGCCCGCCGCCGCCGCGCGCCGCGCCGCCTCGACGGCCTTCGCCGTGTCGTCCGCCGACACGGCCGCCGTGAACTCCAGCCGCGCGAGCTGCAGGCCGGCGTCCGCACGGTAGCGGCCCTCCGGGTAGTCGTCCAGGTACTTGCGGAAGAGGGCGCGCGCCGTCTCGCCGCCCTCGGCCTGCGCCGCGCAGCACGCCTTCACGTAGGCGAGGTCGTCCGTCTTCCCCTCGCCGCACGCGGCCGCCGCGTCGGCGTAGCGGCCTTCCGTGTAGTCGCACCAGACGGAGAGCGTACGCGCCTCGGCGGCGTGCGCGCCCTTCGGGAACATCTTGCGGTAGCGGCGGAAGAGGCTGCCCGCCTCGCCGTACTTCCTCTCGCGGTAGCTGACCGACGCCGCGAGAAAGAGCGCATCGTCCGCGAGCGCGCTCCCGCCGAACGCGATGCCCAAAAGGATTTCCACGCCCTTGCGCCGCGTCGCCGGATCGTCCGCGTGCGTCAGCAGCGAGCCGCGCCGCAGGTCGGCGTAGGCGGCGTAGCGGCCCTTCGGCTCCGCCGCCACGCACCGCCGCAGAATCTCCGCGTCGTTGCGCGCGACGCCGAGATGGTAGAGGGCCGCCGCGCGCACGGACGGCGCGACGCGGTCGGTGTCGAGCGCCGCGAGCCGCCGCAGGCGCTCGTCGCCCGTCGTGCCGAGCGCGAGCTGGAGGCGCGCCGCGCCCGCGTACTTCGAGTCGGGCGACTTCGCGACGAGCGCGGCGTAGTGGCGCGCCGCGTCGTCCGCCCGTCCTGTCGCCCGCGCGCATTCCGCGAGGCGGTAGGCGAGCTCGTCCGCCGCGATCGACGCCTCCCCGACGAGCGCGCGGTACTCGACATCGGCGGCCGCGTAGTCGCCCCTGTTGAAGAGGCGGTCGGCCATCGCCAGCCGGTCGGCCGGCAGGACGGACAGCGCCGCGAGGAGGAGGCCGAGCGTCATTTCGCCGCGCCCTCGGTCGCGAGCGAGAAGTTCCAGACGTCCGCCGCGCGGCACGTGTCGATCACCTCGACCAGCGTCTCGTACTTCGTCTCGCGGTCGGCGCGGATGATGACCGGCTGGCCCGGATAGAACTTCGAGATGCGCTGGAGCCGCGCCTTCAGATCGGCGCGCGACCACGTCGCGCCGTTGACGCGCACCGTGCCGTCCTTCGCGAGGTTCACGATGATCTCGCCCGGCAGGCGCTCGGGCTCGCTCGCCGTCTCCGCGCTCGGCAGCTTGATCGAGATCTCGCTCTCCCACTGGGAGAAGACGCTGACCGTGACGAAGAAGCAGAGAAGGAGGAAGATGACGTCGAGCATCGACGTCAGCGCCAGCGCGGGCGCCTTGGAGCGTGGCGTGTCGAAGCTCATTTCCGGGCCGCTCCGACGGCGATTTCCTCGCACGCCTCCTCCAGCTCGGCGATGCGCTTCGCGCAGCGGCGGCGGAAGAAGGCGTAGGCGACGAGCGCGGGGATGGCGACCGCGAGGCCGAAGATCGTCGTCACGATCGCCTGCGAGACGCCCTGCGCGAGCACGACCGGCTTCGCGCCGGCCGAGACGTCGCTCGCGATGCCGCCGAAGGCCTGGAACATGCCGAGCACCGTGCCGAGCAGGCCGACGAGCGGCGCGACCGCCGCGATGTCCGCGAGCCAGTCCACGGCCGCGTTCGCGCGCGCGGCGATGCGCTTGCCCTCCGCCGCGAGGTCCTTCGCCGCCTGCAGCCGCCGCAGGGCGGACGGCACGAAGACGAAGCGCATCTGCGCGATCCAGAGGTAGAGGATGACCGCGAGCGCAAAGACGGAGATTCCCGCCAGGACCCACATCAGGGGGCCGCCGTACGCCCAGGCCTGTCCAAAGGTGATGTCGTTCATCGCGTCCGAACCATTACCGGGCCGTGCGCTTCTTGCGCGGGTTGGGCTGGCCGATCTCGGTCAGCATCTTGCGGAACGAGCCCTTGCGCACGTTGAAGGGCTTGCCGCCCTTGATGCGCGGGAACTCGCACGCCCGGATCTCGGCGGCCTTGTTCTCGTCCGGCCCGACGACGCCGCTCTCGCCCGCGAGGGCGCACTCGACCGCCTTGCGCGCGCACTTCTCGATGAGCTTCAGGTCCTTCTTGTTCGGCGCGGCCGCGCGGGCGAAGTAGCCCGACTTGAAGACCTGCACCTTCTCGGCGCCGAGCATCTCGCCGAAGCGCTTGCCGATGTACTGGCCGACGTTCACCTTGTCAAGGCGCGGATGCCCGAACGCATCGACGGGCACGTCCTCGCCGCGGCGGCGCATCTCGTCGATGATGTCCTTCACGCCCGCGCCCTCGGACACGAAGATGTTGACGGAATCCCACTTGTCCATGACGGCCCGCAGGCGCAGCGCCTCGTCCTCGAAGTCGATCTTCGACTCCGGCACGTAGACCGCGTGCACGTCCTGGCGGCCCATCGTCAGGTTGAAGTCGTCGAGGAAGAGCCCGCGCGACGACATCGACTTGAGCATCTTGCGGTAGCACTGCGCCGTCTTGTAGGTGAGCCAGCCGCAGTTGCGGCCCATGACCTCGTGGATCGTGAGCGCGCGCGGGTTCGCCGAGTTCTCCTTGACGACGTTCATGAAGAACTTCGCGCCCTCCTCCGCCGCCGTCCACGCGCCGAGCGACTGCTTGATCGGGTAGACGTCGTTGTCGATCGTCTTCGGCAGGCCGACGACGATGAGCGGGTAGCTGTGCTTCGCGAGATACGCCGCGAGGTCGGCCGCCGTCGTGTTCGTGTCGTCGCCGCCGATCGTGTGCAGCACGTCCACGCCGTCCCTGACGAGCTGGTCGGCCGCGACCTTCAGCGGATCCTCGCCCTCGCGGACGAGCCCGCGCTTCACGCAGTCCTTGACGTTCGTGAGCTTCACGCGGCTGTTGCCGATCGGCGAGCCGCCGTGGCGCGTGAGGACGAGCGCGCGCTTGCGCACCTCGGGCGTCACCGGGATCGAGTCGCCCTTCAGGAGACCCATGTAGCCGTTCACGTAGCCGATCATCTCGACGTTCGGGGCGACCTTGTTGTACTCGTCGATCAGGAACCCGATCGAGCTCGAGAGGCACGGCGCGAGGCCGCCGGCGGTCAGAAACGCAACTTTCTTCACTTCTTTCATTTTTGGTGCTTTCTTTCTGGTTTTATGGTTTTATTCTGGTTTTATGGTTTTATTCGGACAAAGGACAGAGGACGTCCGACAAAGGCGCCTTCTCAGCTTCACAACCCCTTCAGCACGTTGACCATCTCGACGGCGGACTGCATCGCCGAGAAGCCCTTGTTGCCCTGCTTCGTGCCGCAGCGCTCGACGGCCTGCTCCAGGTTCTCGGCCGACACGACGCCGTCCAGCACCGGCACGCCCGTCTCGACCGAGATCTCCTCGAACGCCTTGGCCGTCGCCTGGTTGATGAGGTCGGCGTGCGCCGTCGCGCCCTGCACGACCGCGCCGAGCGCGAGGACGGCATCGACCGCCTTCGCCGCCGCGAGCTTCTTCGCCACGAGCGGAATCTCGTACGCCCCCGGCACGCGCACGAGCAGGAGATCCTTCTCGTCGCCGCCGAGGCGCACGAAGGCGTCCGCCGCGCCCTTCACGAGCTGTTCCGTGAGAAAACTGTTGAACCGGCTGACGACAAGGGCGACCTTCATCCCCTGCGCGTTCAGCGTGCCAATGACTTCTTTCATGTCTCCACTTTCCTGTATTTGCGAAATATGCGCGGTATTATAGCAATTCTGCCGCGTGAAGTCTATCCGCCGCCCTCACCAGCGACGCGGAGCAGAAGGGGAAACTGACCGCGCATCAAGATCGTCTGGGAGAAACTGGATGCGGACTTGCGCACCGAAGCCGTCGCGCGCACGGCCGAAGCGCACGCCGCCGAAGGCCCTATCCGGCCCTCAGCCGACAGAACCGCCCGCGAGCCGCACCATCACCGCAAACCTGGATCCCCTTCCGCCAGCCGACGGGCGAGGACGGGCAGCCCCGGGTCGCGCGCCCCGCACGTCACGAAGCAGCCGAAGTCGCGGCGATGCGCCGCGCACCAGCCGAACGCCGCGTCGAGGTCGGCGACAGGCACCACGCGCGCACCCGCCGCCGCGTCCGCGCGCGCCAGCGCCGCGACAAGCGCATCCGAGTTGATCGAGCGGTCCGTCGTGCCGCCCGCATCGTAGACGGGCAGCAGCAGCAGCCGGTCCTGCGGACGGATCGTCTCCGCGAACATCGCCGCGAGCGCGTCCTTCATCTTGCGGAGCGGCGCGTAGCCGTGCGGACGCCAAATGGCACAAATCCCCTGCGGATACTTCTCGGCGAGCGTCGTCCACATCGCCCGCAGCTTCTCCGGGTTGTGCGCATAGTCGTCATAGACGGAAGGCGCAAGGGATGAGGGATGGGGGATGGGGGATGAGGGATTTGGACGCGCGGAAGAGACAATCTGCAGGCGGCGTTCGACGCCGCGGAAAGTCTTCATCGCGGCCATCGCCTCGGACGGCTTCACGCCCAGCGCAACCGCCATGCGCACGGCCAGTTCCGCGTTCTGGCGATTGTGCTCGCCCGGAATCGGCACTTCCAAACCTTCCAAACCTTCTAAACCTTTTCTCCCGTCCACTACCGGCCCTTGGCAGCCCTTCACGAACGCATCGAAGACCGCATCCATCTCCTCCTTCGAGTAGTGGTCGGCGGAGGCGTTCGTGACGATCGCCGCGTAGGGGCTGAAGGCGACGAGCGACCTGTCGCTCTCGTCCACCTCGGCAACGGCGTATTCGCCGCGTCCGAAGCGCACCGCCCCGTCCCAGCCCGGCACGTTCGCGCCGTTGACGCACAGCGGGTCGAGTCCGCATGCGGCGAGGACATGGCCGAGCATCGCCGTCACCGTCGACTTGCCGCACGTGCCGACGACGGCGACGAGCCTGTGCCCCGCAAGCGTGCGGGCGAGGGCCTTGGCGCGGTGCGTGACGGGGATGCCGAGGTCGCGCGCCTTGCGCAGGCCGGGGTTTGTCGCCTCGATGGCCGTCGAGACGACCACCTCGTCCGTCGCCGCATCGATGCCGCGGCCGTCGTCGGGAAAGACCTTCACGCCGAGCGATTCGAGAAAGCGGACGTTCGGCGTGTCCAGCGTGCGGTCGGCGCCCGTCACCGTGTCGCCCAGCTTCACGAGGGCCGTCGCGAGCGCGCTCATGCCGACGCCGCCAATTCCAATCAAGTGCCGTTTCGCCGGCGCTGTGCTCCTTTGCTTCATGCGCCCATTATATCAAAACGGGCCATCCCGCGTCAGGCGTTCAGGGCGCACGTCCGAGTTCCGGCTCGTGAAGGCGAAGTTGGCGACTTCGACCTCATTTCCCCAGCAGGCGGCGGGCGAACGCGACACCCGCCTCGCCCGTGCCTGCGCCGCAGACATAGACCTTTCCACCTCAGTCAATCAGGTAGACGCCACCGACTTTCGCCCGATTGAAGTCCGCCAGCGTAACCTTCATCGGCTTGCCCATCGGACTCAGCTCATAGACGGACACGCCGCCTTTCCCGTTTGCGACCATCTCGTAGATTCCACAGGTGCCGCCGATCCTCTCGATGAGCATCCGATACGTGAAGCCGCCATTTCCTGTCCGCAGACTGTCCCCAGGGTCGGCGGGATCCCCAATCCGAATGAGAAGAAATGACAGCAAACAAGACTTTTCATGCAGATATCCTGAAATGAGAATCACATGCGGGAATTCTGAAGGGGTCCAAAAGGACTGGCGCGTGAGCGCAAGAGCGTGCGAACGGTCGGGTGGTCGGGCGGCCGGGCGGTCAGGCGGCCCAGGCCTATCGCGACAGCGCCTTGAGCCCGGGGCAGATCTCGGCGGAGTCGGCGTTCGTCCACGCGAAGGGGAAGGTGCGGCACTTGTCGGGCTTTACGGGATGAATGCGGCAGCGGTTGTGCGCGTCCAGCCAGACGCACGCGCCGGCGGGCGTGTTCCGCAGCATCAGCGAGCGGCGGTCGGGCGCGACTTCGGTCTCGTGCGCGATGAAGTCCGCCTCGCGCTGCCCGAGAAAGGCCGCGATGCGCGCGATCTCCGCCTCGCTCACGCGGCAGATGCCGTCGGGAATCCGGCAGCAGGCGCCGCAGCATCGGCACTGGAATGTGTGTTCGGTCGGCATGAGCCTGTCCTACGTGCTGATCCCGCCTCGCGTCATTTCATCGCCTTCGGGACGAAGAAGCGGCTCATGTCAACGTGTTCCGTCTTCAGCAGCGCGATCTTCCGATCCAAGCCGCTTGCGTATCCGGTCAGGTTTCCGTTCGCGCCCACGACCCGGTGGCACGGGATGATGATGGAGATCTCGTTGTGTCCCACGGCGCCGCCGACAGCCTGTGCGGACATCTTCCCGACACCGCTCGTCGCCGCCAACTGCCGCGCAATCTCGCCGTAAGTGGTGGTCTGCCCGTAGGGGATTTTCAGGAGAATGTCCCAAACCCGCATGCGGAACGCCGAGCCGACGGGATGCAGCGGCGGCGTGAAGTCAGGCTCCTTCCCCGCAAAGTAAATGTCCAGCCAACGCTTGGTCGCCGCGAGCGTCGCCGTCTCATTCTCCTCATGTTCCGCCGGAAGGTTGTCGGCAAAGAACTTCTCGCCGTCGAACCATACTCCCGTCAGCCCAATCTCGTCCGCCGCCAGCAGCATGTCGCCCATCGGCGACGCATAGTTCTGAACGTCTACCATCTTGGCTCCTTTTGCTCTTTTTGGGCTCTCGTACGCGCCTGCAAACCGCATAAGCCGAAATTATATCAAAAAAAATGATGCGCGTTCTCACGCAGCGGCATAGGCACTTGCCAACGCGGATTGGATATGCGATAATACCGCATCATGAAAAACGCGAAGAGGGAAAAGGTCGTAGCCCGCAAGAAGATCGTCGTTCTCGGCTCCACGAACACCGACATGGTGATCGCGGGGCGAAAGATCCCCGTGCCGGGGGAGACGGTTTCGGGCGGACGCTTCCGGATGACGCCGGGCGGGAAGGGCGCAAACCAGGCGGTCGCCGTCGCGCGGCTGTCCGTCCGCCGAGGCGACTGCGTCTTCATCGCCAAGGTCGGTGACGACCTCTTCGGGCGCGAGACGGCGGCGCGGCTCAGGAAGGACGGCATCGACACGCGGTTCGCCGTCGATCCGGCGGAGCCGAGCGGCACCGCCCTCATCATGGTCGGCGCGAAGGGCCAGAACGTGATCTCCGTTGCGCTGGGCGCGAACGGCACGCTCTCGCCCGCGGACATCAAGCCGTTTGCCGCCGACATCAAGCGGGCGGCCGCGCTTCTCCTCCAGCTGGAGACGCCTGTCGAGACGGTTCTCGCAGCTGCGCGGACTGCGCATCTCGCGGGCGTCCCGGTCGTCCTCAATCCCGCGCCGGCGCGGAAGCTGCCGCGCATGCTCTACCTGTGGCTCGACTGGATCACGCCGAACGAGACCGAGGCCGAGATCCTGACGGGCGTCAAGGTGACGGATGCCGCATCCGCACGGCAGGCGCGCGACTGGTTCCTGAAGCGCGGCGTGAAGCACGTCCTCGTCACGCTCGGCGCGAAGGGCGTCTACTGCGGCGACGACGACCGCATCTATCCGACCAGGAAGGTCAAGGCCGTCGACTGCGTGGCCGCCGGCGACACGTTCAACGGCGCGTTCGTCGTCGCGCTCGCCGAGGGGGCCTCCTGCGCGGACGCCATCGCCTTTGCGCAGAAGGCCGCCGCGATTTCCGTCACGCGCCTCGGTGCCCAGTCGTCCGTCCCGTTCCGCGAGGAGGTCCGCTAAGCCATGTACTACTGTTCGAACTACACGCTCGCCGTCCTGCTCTGCGTCGTCACCATGCTCTGCTGGGGCTCGTGGGGCAACACCCAGAAGCTCGCGGGCAAGAGCTGGCGCTATGAGCTCTTCTACTGGGACTACGTGATCGGGCTTCTGCTTTTCTCCGTCCTTGCGGGCTTTACGCTTGGCTCGACGGGCGCGCACGGCGCCTGGGGCTTCGCGGCGAACCTCCGGGCGAGCTTCGGCGCATCGTGGGCGTGGCCGTTCCTCGGCGGCATCGTCTTCAACGCCTCCAACATCCTGCTCGCGGCGGCGATTGCGGTCGCGGGGATGTCCGTCGCGTTCCCGGTCGGCGTCGGCCTCGCGCTCGTGGGCGGCACGGTCGCGAACTACTTCGTGGACGGCAAGGGCGAGCCCGCGCTGATCTGGACGGGGCTGGGGCTGATCGTCGCGTCGATCGTCTGCAACGCGCTCGCGTTCCGGGCGAAGCAGACGGCGGGCGGCGGCGCGTCCGGCGCGCCGAACGACACGCGCAAGGGGCTTGTCCTCGCGATCGTCGCGGGCCTCCTGATGAGCTGGTTCTCGCCGCTTGTCAACCGCGCCGTCGACCTCTCGTTTCTGCAGGGCACGACCGCGCCCGCCGCCGGGAGGCTGACGCCCTACACGGGGTTCTTCGTCTTCGCGTGCGGCGTCTTCGCGTCGAACTTCGTCTTCAACACGCTCGCGATGAAAAAGCCCGTCGCGGGCGAGCCGGTGAAGGGCGCGGACTGGTTCAGGGGCGCGTTCCCGATCCATCTTGTCGGCGTCCTCGGCGGCGCGATCTGGGCGACGGGCACGCTGCTCTCCTTCGTGACGGCGGGCACGGCGGGCGCGGCGGTCTCCTACGCGCTCGGCCAGGGCGCGACGCTCGTCTCCGCCTTGTGGGGCATCCTCGTCTGGAAGGAGTTCGCGGGTGCGCCGAGGCGTTCGCACGTCCTCAACGCCGCGATGCTCGCGCTCTTCGTCTTGGGCCTCGCCTGCCTCGTCAAGGCCGGCGGCTGAAGAGGGCAGACATGGCGAGACGGCATCTGATCGGCATCGGCGGCGTCGGCACGTGCGGCAAGTCGACGGTGACGGCGATGCTCGGCCATGCGTAGCGCGCGAAAGTAAACGCACCATTGCAAAGGTAAGCGCACCTGTTCCGCTGGTGACGGGGCAGGTTTTGCGTTTCTATGTTGTGGCATTGAGGTGTTGATGGTGACGCCAGTGCGGATTCGGGTGCGTTCACCCTCGCGATCCGTTCGGATTGGCGTTTTTTTGGCACATCCCGGCGGGAATATGGTACAATGCTCTCGCTGTCCGCCCCCGGAGTGTGCTTTCGGCAGAAACCGGGCGTGGACTATCGCGGGGATCTTCACGATGCCGAGCGCGTCGAGGAGCTTCCGTCCGGGCTCGCCGAACTTCTCCGCGAACACGTCGTAGGGGGCCTTGCCGTCGAGGACGCCGCGCGTGTAGCTCGCGACATGGCTGGCGACGAGGTTGACGTCGTCCTGCGTGGGCGTGTCGAAGGACACGCCGTGGAGGAGTGTCCGCCGCTCTTCGCGGTGCTCGCGCTCGACATGCGGCTTCTGCGACGGGCAGTAGGCGTCGCAGCAGAACAGCTTGATGCCGCGCCACGCGAGCCTTGTCGGGTTGTGCTCCTGGTTGGGACGCCAGTTCTCGGTCATGTCCGGGTCGGAGAGCTCCGCGCCGTCGTCGGTGAGGATGACGGAGAAGAGCCTCCTGGACAGCTCCGGCCCCGCGAGCTCCCACGGCATGTCGAAGATGCGCGTGCAGGTCTGGGACGACTTCCTGTCGCGGAGGAACATGAGCATGAGGCCGCCCGGCAGGATCATCGTGAAGAGGGCCTTGCCCCCGACGCGCCCTATGACCGTGTCCAGCCCGGTCCATTCGGCGATGTTGTTTACGCGGCAGTGCTCCAGGGACATCCTGCAGTTCCTGCCGACGCGGAACTTGGCGCCGGTCTTGGCCTCCTTTTTCTTCTTCCTTGGTCTGCGGCTGCACGCCTCGGGGAGGTCTCCGCGCTTCGCGTCGAAGAGCCCGCCCGCGATGTAGTCGTACACCGTGCGCTCCTTGACCGTGCCGAACGCGTCCTTGTTGTTGGCGATGACGTTCCTCACGGACTGCCCCCGCATGCTGCAGGGCGGGAGCACGGCGTTCATCCGCGCGATCGCGTCGGCGTCCGGGTGTACGCCGGCGCGGGAGTCGTGCAGGAGGCTCTCGCGGTTCGCCTGCGCCCCGTCCGCGACGTAGACGCGCTTCGTCATGGGGCACGACTTGAAGTCCCCGCGCCCGTTGCAGACCCGAGACGGGACGTCAAGCCTGCCGCACGTGCGCTCCACGAAGTCGGGGCAGACCTCGAAGCAGCGGGGGAGTGCAGTTGAACGAGCGCTTCGCGTCCCTCCCGTATCCCTTGACCCTCGGGCATGCGTCGAAGAGCGCGCAGATGCGGTTCGAGCGCCTGCATCCCCTGTCGCACGCGACCGAGCGGTTGATGATCTCGCGGATGACGGTGGCCTTGCTGCGCCCCATCTCCCTTGCGATCTGGACGGGCGTCCATCTCAGCTGGAGGAGGAAGTCGATGCGCCTCCTCTCGCCTATTGTCATTTGCTTTGCCATGTCGGCATTCCTTTCCTTGTGTTTGCCGCCCTCCCCCGTCCGCACTCGCGGACGCCGGGAGGGCGGCACCGCATAGGATACCGAACAATCCGACTTTGCGAAAGTAAACGCACCCTCCTTCCCCGGGGAAGGTCAGGGGATTTGTCGCCGTTCACCATCACCATCCTTGAACGACCACACCCCACTCCTCATTGCAGAAGTAAACAAACCAGATCTGGTGCGTTCACTTCCGCAAACCACACGACCGCGTCTGCAGAGGGAGATGCCCGTCGGCGTGGCCGAGAAGACGGAGAAAATGCTATAATGTCCGTCATGAGATTCGGGTGGGCTCCATCGGACATGAAGGACTTTGGGCGACTGCGCCTGGAGGTGTAACCTTGTTCCCCATCTCTCGTAGACAGGACGCTATGGAAATCAAGGTTTTGCAGAATGCGCCGCAGGCGAACACGCTCGACACCGGGCTTGAGGGGTCTGTCCCCCGGGAATCGGCCGGCGCGTCCGCCGCGCCCGTGCTGTCGGGCGCGTCCGTCTCGGTCAGGGGCACGACGGACTTCGAGAAGCTTCTGGCCGAGCTGGAGCTGCAGCGCGACGGGCAGAAGGAGAAGATCGCCCGTGGGCAGTTCGCGGCGGCGCTCGCCGTGCTGGCCGGGCGCCAGGGCGGGCTTTCCGCCGCGCAGCAGGCGGCGGTCGTGTCCGTCGGCGAGAAGTCGGCGGCGCTCGAACAGGCGACGGCGGCCGCCCGCACGGCGGCGGCCGACCTCGATGTCGCGTCCGTGCGGCTGCAGGCCGAGAGCGAGCGGCTGGAACGGATGATCGAGGCGCAGAAGAAGACGCCCGAAATGCGGCTGGCGGAAATCCAGGCCGAGGAGGACCGGGCCGAGGCGCAGGCTGCGGACGGGCAGGCGGGCGCGGCGGTTGAAGAGGCCGCGGGCGAAGCGGATGCGGCCGAAGCGGAGACGGACGAGATCAAGGCCCAGCGCGCGCGAGTCGCGGAACTGCAGGGCGAGGTCGCCGCGAAGGCGTCCGCCCTCGACGCGGCCCAGGCCGCTCAGGCGTCCGCCGAGGCGGCCCTGAAGGGCGCCGCCTCCGGGCTGGACCGGGCGACGCAGCGCGTCGTGACGGACGCCGTTCGCCTTGCCGGGAAGATGGTCGCGGCGTCGGCCGCCGAGCAGCCCGACGGCAAGCCGGTCGAGGAGAAGGCCAACGCGATGGTCGCGGCCTTGGGGGAGTATGCGGACAGGATCGAGGAGATGCGCGACGACGAGCTCGCGGAGAAGGTCGCCAAGACCGCGGCCGACATCGTCTTCCTCTCCAAGGCGCAGACGCTCCTTGCGCCGGGCGACTGGCCCGACTACGAGCAGAAGGTTTGACACGCAACACGCATCACGCGAAAGGAACGAATCATGGCAGAGGAAAAGGTAAACGTCAGCGACGAGCAGATCCAGGAGGTCTTCTCCGCCATCGCCGACTTCACGACCGTCCGCGAGCTGAAGGGCATCTCGGACAGGGAGATCGAGAGCATCTACGCGATGGGCGTGGACTTCTACCGGGGCGGGAACTACGCCGACGCCGAGAAGATCTTCCGCTTCCTGACGGTCTTCGAGCACACGAGCAGCAAGTACTGGACGGCGATGGGCTCGGTCCAGCAGGTGCAGGGCCGCTACGACGCGGCGATCAAGGCCTACCAGATGGCCAGCTTCCTTGACCTCCACAACCCGAAGCCGATGTACTACGCGGCCGAGTGCTTCGTGAAGGTGGGCGACCTCGACAACGCCCGGAAGGCGCTCGCCTCGCTGGAGCAGTACGGGCCGACGGACACGGAGGCCGGGCGCCGCTTCCGGGCGAAGGGCGCGGAACTCAAGGCGCGCATCGCGGCAAGGTAAGGAGGCGTGACATGGCAATTGACGGCATCAGCGTTCAGAATCCCGTTCAGCAGCCCCAGACCCCGGTGGCGAACGAGGCACAGGCCCAGCAGGCGGTCGCGGAAGTCGCGCCGCTCTTCGGCTCGAACCCCAGCGTGAGCGTCCACGAGACGAAGCGCGTCGACGACGTGCAGGGGAAGCGCGAGCTTTCGGACATCCCCGAGCTTGACGACGCCGACGCGGCGCTCCTGGACGGCGTCGCTGCCGACCTGGAGGCCCTGATCGCGCTGCTGCAGGCCGAGCAGGACGAGAAGTCGATCCAGGCGACGAAGGCGCGCATCGAGTCGCTCAAGGGGCAGATGACCGCGCACCACGAGCAGACGATGCAGAAGGTCAGCGAGTCCATCGACGAGATCAAGAAGCAGGAGAAGGCCTCGCTCGCGAACAAGATCCTCGGCTGGCTCGGCGCGGTCTTCGCGGTCGTCGTGGCGGTCGCGCTGGTCTGCACGGTCGGCGGGGCGGCGGCGGCGTTCGCGGCCGTCGGCGCGGCGATCGCCCTCGCGACGATGACGCTCACCGAGACGGGGGTGATGGACAAGCTCGCCAAGGCGATTTCGCAGAGCCTCAAGGAGCAGCATCCGGACTGGTCGAAGGCGGCGTGCGACGCCTGGGCGCAGGGCATCCTCGCCGGCGTCCAGATCGCGCTGTCCGTCACCTGCCTCGTGGGCGGCGGCGCGGCTTCGGCGGGCACGGGCCTCGTCCGGGTGTCTGACGCCGTGATGAAGGGCGTCAAGATCGGCATGACCGTCGCCAACTCGGCGATGGGCGCGGCGGGGCTCGCCTCGTCCGCCGCCTCGACGGCCATCAACTACAAGGCCAGCGAAAAGCAGTCCGAGGTGACGGAGATGCAGCAGCTTCTCGTCCAGCTCCAGGCGATGCTGGACGAGGAGTCGGACGACCTCCAGGTGCTGCTCGCCCAGCTCAACGACGCCCTCGGCGCGCTCATCGAGCTTCTGGAATCGAAGCAGGAAACGCTCAACGACATCAGCCGGCACATCGGCGCGTAAGAAAGACAGAGAGAGGAAAGGAACGCCATCATGTCCATTCAGGGAATTGAAAACGGATCGGTCGACTGGAGCGCCGCCCTCGGCAAGGCGCTTGCGGACAAGGGAATCGACGCCGCGAAGGACGGCACGTCCGTCGTGCTGGACGGCGACAACGTGACCATTTCCGTGCGCGACCCGGCTTCCGGCGAGGCCGTCTCCCGCACGCTGGAGCTGCCGACGCTGAACCCCGACAGCCTGGAGGCGGACGTGGCGGGCTTCCTGCTCACGTCCGCCGACGAGCTTGACCAGCTCGTCCAGGGCCTGAAGACGCTCGCGTCCGAGGTCGGCGAGACCGAGCCGGGGCCGGGCGAGGCCGCGCCGTCCCCCGCCCGCCTGACGAATTCCCAGCAGGCGCTGTTCTCGATCTACGAGCTCATGAACCTCATGCAGCAGGTCGCCCAGCAGCAGCGCGACAGCGCGCGCGAGATCCGGCTGACGGAGCTGCAGAGCGAAGTCGCGAGCATCAAGAGCCAGGCCGCGCACCAGCGCCAGGCGGCCGTCTACGGGATGGTCGTGAGCGCCGTGACGACGGCCGTGCAGGGGGCGATGCTCTTCGGCACGAGCGTCGCGAGCGTGAAGGGGCTTCAGAAGCTGGACCAGACCGGCGCGGGACAGGGCCTGAACCAGGCGAAGGCGGACGTCAAGACGCTGGAGTCGGCCCTCCAGTCCCCGTCGGACGCCACGGCCCACGCCACGGCGGTCGCGGGCAAGTCGTCCGACACGGTCAAGACGAACGTGGACGGGCGGCTGTCGGACGTCACGGCCGCGAAGGGGCGGCTGGAGACCGCGCAGAAGGCGCTCGCCGACGCGCCGGCGGACGCCGAGAACCGCGCGCAGCTCGAGCAGGCCGTGACGGACGCGAAGGCCGCCTACGGGCAGAAGCTGAATGACGCCCTCGCGAAGATGGACGCGGACTACGGCCACGCCGCCGAGGCGACGAAGGCGGCCGAAGGCAAGTACGTGAGCGGGCATTCGCTCAAGCACCCGGTCAACACGCGCGCGGACTACAGGGCGATGGGCGAGGCCCAGCAGGCGCAGTCTGCGCTGGGCTCCGAACGCACGCTCCTGCGGGCGAAGGTCGCCGAGGCCAAGGCCCAGCTGGGCGACGTCGAGGGGCTGACGGGCGACCTCGCGGCGGCGCGCGGCGGCGTCAAGGCGGCGGAGACCGCGCTGAAGACGGACCCGGGCTACCACCTGGCGTCGAGCGATCCGGCCGCCGCCGGGGCCTACCAGCAGCTGACGCAGATGGTCGGCACGGTCGGACAGAGCCTCGCCCAGCTCGTGCAGGCCAACGAGGAGGCCAAGGGCACCGAGGAGCAGGCCGCGCAGAAGGAGCTGGAGGCGCGCCGCCAGGAGACGAACGACCTCTTCCAGCAGGCGCAGGAGCTCATCAGCAGCGTGCGCGAGCTGCTGAAGGCCGTCATCCAGGCCGAGTCGCAGTCCGTCGAGCAGATCATCAGGGCCTGACCGACATGGGTGCGCACGCCTACATCGAAGCGGAAGACCTCGGGCTCACCGTCCTGGGGACGATCCAGAACGCCTATGCCGTCAACGGCGTCCACGGGCAGGACTTCGGCACGGCCGTCTACAGGGCGACGCTCTGCCGGACGGCCGCGCTGGAGGAGACGCTCGCGTCTTACGCCGAACTCGTCCGGACGCGCCAGAAGAAGCTCGACGAGCTGGGAGAGGCGCTGTCCGCGCTGAACAAGGCCTTCGCGCAGAAGACGAGCAAGACCAAGACGTCGGACAAGCTGCCGGTCGATTCGGCGGCGGTCTCCATCCTGCGCCGCTACGGCTTCACGGCCGCGACGAAGATGACATACCCGGACATCATGAAGCTCCAGCAGAACGTCCAGTTCGCCCTCGACCAGGAGGACAACGAGCTCCAGCAGGACATGACCTCGCTGCAGGGCTACGTCTCCAAGCGCGACGACGCGATGCAGATGGCGGGCAAGCTTCTGAAGAAGGTCGGCAACACCCGCAAGCAAGGCATTCAGTACATCGGAAGCTGAAGCGCGGCATTCGGGAGGGACGGGCCTGTCCCGTCCGCGAGCTTGAAAGACAGACAGCAAACAGAAAGAGATCGACATGACATCACCCTGCACCAGCACCCAGAAGGACTACGAGGCCTTCCTCTCGAAAGTCGCGGCCCAGACCGGCCTCACGACCCTGACGCCCGACGCCGACGGCCTCGTCGCCTACAAGGTCGATGACGCCTACGTCCTGAACCTCCAGTACGTCGAGCACGCGTCGAAGATCCTCTGCTTCGTCGAGGTGGCGACGCTGCCGAAGACGGCCGGGAAGGACGTCTACCGCGAGCTGCTGACGGGCTCGCTCTTCGGACGCGAGACGGCCGGCGGCTTCTTCGCCGTCGAGCCGGAGTCGGAGACGGTCGTCTACCACTACCTCTTCGACTTCGACGCGCGCACGGCGGACGCCGGGGAGTTCGTCGAGACGCTGGAGAAGATCCTCTCGCTCGTCGACATCTGGGCCGGAAAGATCGCCGATGCGCTCGCGGAGCCGTCCGAAGCCGATGCGTCGCCGGCGGATTTCGCCGCGCGCTCGCCCGACGGCCTGATCCAGGTCTAACGCGGAAAGGGGGACGCCATGCCCGTCGATCTCCAGACCTTCACCGACTTCGCGGCGCAGCACACGGTCCACGTCGCCAAGAACATCCACGTCCACGCGGCGGACGGCCAGATGGAAGTCGGCTCCGCTTCGCTCAAGCAGACGCTGGGCCGGGATCTGAGCGCCAACCAACGCACGATGGCGGCGTTCCGGAACTGCCTGTCCAACGAGTACGGCGTCTTCGGCGAACACGCCTTCGACGCCGTCCTCGGCGCGCGCGCCGACGTCGGCAAGACCCTGCGCGCGAAGGACATCGCCTCGGTGATGCGGGTGCTGAACCCGACGGACACCGGCGCCGTGCGCCAGACGATGATCGCCGCCCGCTTCGCGAACGAGGCCGGCCGCCAGGTCGAGACGAATCCGCGCGTCGTCGCCGCGAACGTCATGGGGGCGGTGAAGGCGCGGCTGAACGAAAGCTTCGAGAACGACGTGGTCTTCTCCCAGGCGGTCCGCCGCTGCACGACGCAGGCGGCGCTTTCGCAGCTGATCGAGGACAAGATCAACGCGATTCTCGACATGGGCACGGGTGCGGGGGCGCGTCGTCCGCTGGCGGCGGACGCGGCCCCGCCGCAGCCGGCGGCGGCGCCCGCCGCGAACGCGGCGGCCCCGCAGGTCCCGCTCGGCCTCCAGGCGCTGGACGGCGACACGTTCGGCGGCGCCGAGACGTCCGTCGAGGATCGCGTGCGCGCCGGGGCGTTCGGCGCGGGCATGCGCGTCAACGAGAACGGCGTCAGGTACGTCTTCGAGAAGCTCAAGACGAGCGGCGTCGAGCCGGGGTTCATCGTCCGCAGGGACTGGACGGCCGACGACACGCAGACGATGATGACCGACGGGACGGATCTGGACCAGGTGGCGCGCGAAGTCCTGGAGCAGCGGGTGCTGCACCGTCCGCTGAACGCGCAGGACGACGTGCCGGCGCTCAAGTCCCGCCATTTCGTCGCGATCCGCGACGCGGTCCTGGCGGGGGCCGGTCAGGTCACGCGCCTGACGGAACGGCACATCGTCAAGCTCGACTACAACGAGAATGACCGGCGTGTCCGCCACGGCGCGGCCCACATCGGCACGTTCAGGCTTCCGGTGCGGAACGCGATCAAGGGCGGCGCGTTCAAGGGCGCGTTCTTCCGGGCCTTCCGCCTGACGACGGCCAACGAGGCGTCAGCCGGCGCCGTCGCCGAGGCGCTCGCGAACGACCTCACGCGGGCGATGGGCGTGCCGACGCAGGAGCTGTCGCTCGTGAAGGGACGCTACTCGGACGGACACGAGAAGTTCATGCTCGTCTCGAAGTTCGCCCACGGCTACAAGGACTTCGACGGCAACTTCCTGCGGGACGGACGCCTCGTGCCCGGACGCGACGCGGCGGGCAACGTCGAGCAGCCCGAGGACATCGGCCGCTACAAGGCGATGTTCCTGCTGCTTGCGGACCGCGACGCCGTCGGCTCGCACGGGCAGAACAAGGGCCTCGTGAACGGGAACTTCTTCGCCATCGACCCCGGCCATTCGCTGGAGGGCAACGGCGCGGCGCTGGAGATCCATGACGACTTCTCGTTCAAGGACACCCAGGGCAGCGCCTTCGAGAAGCGGTTCCTCAACTTCTCCGTCTTCGACGACAGCAACCGGTCCGAGAAGCTGAAGGGGATGGTGGCGATCCGCGACGCCTTCGTGCGCGGAGACTTCGACAACATCTTCAACGAATACGAGGCCCGCTTCCCCGCGGACGAAGGCGGTGACCCTGCGCTCGGCTCGGCCATCCGCAGCCGCCTTGGGGAGATGCGCGCGGAGTTCAACGGGCAATACGACCGCCTGATGGGCGTCTTCGGCGGGCAGCTCGCCGTCTACGACCACTTCCTGGCGTTGACGCCGGGCGACGACGCGACGGCCTGCAAGGTCATCGACGCGGTCGAGAACCTGGAGCGCCTCACGTCGCCGACCGTCGCCACGTCGAAGCACGGGGAAGTCCCGCTGCGCCATCTGGAGGTGACGCCGGAGACGCGCGTACCCTGGAAGGTGCGCGTCGCGGACGGCGGCGCGGCCGTGTTCGCCTGCGACAGGCTGCCGGACGCCCGGCGGCCGCTGCTGGCGAACCTGCTCCAGCGCGCGGGCGTGACGGACGTCGCGACGGACGCGGGCGGCGCGTTCACGTTCACGGTGCCGCCGGCGAACCTGGCGGCGTTCCTCGGCTCGTTCACCGAAGACGTCGTCAAGGCCGCCGTGGGCGGCTGACGGGGCGGGATTTTTGATATACTATCCGCTCCTTGAAGTGCGAACCTGGAATGAAGAAATGAAGATTGACGTTGCCTATGTCGCGGAACTCGCGCGGCTGGAACTGACGGACGAGGAGAAGGCGGTGTTTCAGCCGCAGCTCGAGAACATCGTCCGGTACGTGGAGAAGATCTCGTCGGTCGACGTCGAAGGCGTCGAGCCGATGATGCATGGGCGGCCGCTCGTCAACGCCTTCCGCGAGGACGTCGTGCGCGAATCGCTGCCGGCCGAGGTCGCGCTCGGCAACGCGCCGGCGTGCGTCGGCGACGAGTTCCTCCTTCCGAAAATCGTCGAGGGGGCGGAGAGTTGAGAAATAATCGAATGATCGAATCGTCGAATTGTCGAATGGCAAGACGCATGAGACCGCTTTATGAAACTTTATGAATTAGGCATTGCCGAGGCCCAGGATGGCCTGGCGAAGGGCGACTTCTCGTCCGTCGAGCTGACGCAGTCGGTCATCGACCGCTATCACGCCGAAAACGGGAAGATCGGCGCGTACCTGACCTTTGACGAGGAAGGCGCGCTCAAGCTGGCGGCGGAGAACCCGCAGTCGGTGCCGATCGCGATCAAGGACCTCATCAACGTGAAGGGCCAGCCCTGCACGTGCGCCTCGAAGATCCTGGAGGGCTACGTCTCGCCCTATGACGCGACGGTGGTCGCGAACCTGAGGGCGCACGGCTTCATCCCGGCGGGGCGCGTCAACATGGACGAGTTCGCGATGGGCTCCTCGACCGAGAACTCGGGGCTCGGCGTGACGCGCAACCCGTATGACCTCACGCGCGTGCCCGGCGGCTCGTCGGGCGGCTCGGCGGCGGCGGTTGGCGGCAACCTCTGCATCGCCGCGCTCGGCACGGACACGGGCGGCTCCATCCGCCAGCCCGCGAGCTTCTGCAACTGCGTCGGCGTGAAGCCGAGCTACGGGCGCGTGAGCCGCTACGGCGTGACGGCGTTCGCAAGCTCCCTCGACCAGGTTGGGCCGATGACGAAGTCCGTCACGGACGCGGCGATCCTCCTGAAGGCCCTCGCGGGCCACGACGCGCACGACGGCACGACGCCGGACGAGCCCGTGCCCGACTACCGCGCGGCGCTGGACGGCGCGACCCTGAAGGGCGTGCGGCTTGGCCTCCCGAAGGAGTACTTCGACGTCAAGGGCCTCGACCCCGAGGTGAAGCGCCTCACGGACGCGGCGATCCGGAAATGCGAGGCGGCGGGCGCGACGCTCGTCGAGGTCTCGCTGCCGCACACCGAATACGCGATGGCGGTCTACTACATCATCGCCCCGGCGGAGGCGAGCGCGAACCTCGCGCGCTTCGACGGCGTGCGCTACGGCCACCGCAGCGCGGCGGCGAGGGACGTCTACTCGCTCTACACCAAGAGCCGCGCCGAGGGCTTCGGGCCGGAGGTGAAGCGGCGCATCATCATGGGCACGTACGTGCTCTCGTCGGGCTACTACGACGCCTACTACGGGCGGGCGCAGAAGGTGCGCACGCTCATCAAGCGCGACTTCGACGCGGCGTTCGCGCAGGTGGACGCGCTCCTGACGCCGTGCGCGCCGACGCCGGCGTTCCCGTTCGGCGCCCACCAGGACCCGCTCACGATGTACCTGAACGACCTCTACACGATCCCGTCCGCCCTCGCGGGCGTCTGCGCGGCGAGCGTCCCGGCCGGGTTCACGGACGAGAAGCTCCCCGTCGGCGTCCAGTTCGTCTGCGGCGGCTTCGAGGAGGCGAAGCTCCTGCGCGTCGCCAAGGCGTTCGAGGACCTGATGCGCTGAGCGCGATGTCGAAGCGGCTCATCATCCTCGGCGCGACGGGCTCGATCGGCACAAGTGCGGCCGATGTCGTGCGGACGCATCCGGACGATTTCAGGGTCGTTGCGGTGTCGGCATTGCGTTCGCGCGAGAAATGCGAGGCGCTCGCGCGGGAATTCGGCGCGAAAGCCTACGTCGGAGAAGACGCCGCGTTGCGCGCCGTCGAGGAGAGCGACGCGGACATCTGCCTCGTCGCGACAGTCGGCGCCTCGGGCCTGAAGCCGACGCTGGCCGCGATCGAGAAGGGCATGGACATCGCCCTCGCGACGAAGGAGGTCATGGTGATGGCGGGCGAGGCCGTGACGGCGCGCGCGAAGGCGCGGGGCGTCCGCTTCCGTCCGGTCGATTCGGAGCATTCGGCGATCTTCCAGGCGCTGCAGGGCGGCGGCGCGGTCGAGCGCCTGATCCTCACGGCGTCCGGCGGGCCGTTCCTGGACGGGCCCGAAGACCTGTCGTCCGTGACTGTCGAACAGGCGCTCAACCATCCGCGCTGGAAGATGGGGCCCAAGGTGACGGTCGATTCCGCGACGATGATGAACAAGGGATTCGAGATCATCGAGGCGCGCTGGCTCTTCGACGTGCCGGCCGAGCGGATCGACGTCGTCGTCCATCCCGAATCCGTCGTCCACTCGCTCGTCACGTTCACGGACGGCTCGACGCTCGCGCAGCTCTCGCCGCCCGACATGCGCGTGCCGATCCAGTACGCGCTCTCGTGGCCGGAACGGCTGCCGGCCGCGCGCAAGGCCCTTGACCTGCCCGCGCTCGGCGCGCTCACGTTCCGCACGCCCGACCCCGTGCGCTTCCCGTGCCTCACGCTCGTCCGCGAGGCGCTGCGGCGCGGCGGCCTCGCCCCGGCGGCGCTGTCGGTCGCGGACGAGTTCGCCGTGCAGGACTTCCTCGAAGGCCGCATCCGCTATGTCGACATCCCGGACATTCTTGAGAAGGCCATTGCCGCGCCGGAGCGTTGGCTGCCTGACGGATTGGGGATTTGAATTTTTTTTAAAATACCCCCTTGCGCGCCATCAGGTTTTTTTGATATACTACGCACCTGTTCGCCTGAAAGGGTCTGAACGATGATCTTTGAAAAACGGATGCTTGAGAACGTGTCTCTGGAAGAGACATGGAACAGTAGAATGTTTGTGTGGAGCGGAACTCGAAAACTTTTTTCTGAGAGTTTGATTCTGGCTCAGAACGAACGCTGGTAGCGTG
>CAKUGW010000045.1 GCA_934654805.1 uncultured Kiritimatiellota bacterium | reverse complement strand
CCCTCTTCCTTTTTCCTTTGGGCCCCCATGTCGTGACGTCGCTCTGGGCGCACACGTGGGGCAAGGTCCGTCCGCAGTTGCGGAACGCCTCGAACGAGATCTATGTCATTGGCGCGCCGATGTTCGCGCGGCACGACCAATCCTACCTCTGGACAGCGGCAACCGCAAACGGCTCGGTGCTGTTGACGTGGGAGAATTTCTTCTTGGGGAATCCGTATGAAGGTGGAAAAGTGCCGAGTGGAGAGGTGCTGGGTGGAGAGGGCGTTGGACTGTCGTCCACGCACCGTTCCACTTTTCCACCGTTCCACTTTTCCACTGTTTCCGCGCAGCTTGAGCTGCGCGGAAATGGCGACTTCATCGCGCGCTCCAATACGGTCGAGCGCGTCTACCGCCGCGTCAACCCCGACGACTGGGACGACGACGGCATCCCGAACGACGAAGACCCCGCGCCGCTCGCCCCGGCGGGCGCGCCCCAGTTCGGCCCGCACCAAGACCTCTCCGGCATTGCTCATTCCAACAACTACTACTGGGTCGATCTCATTTCTCCTGCTGTAAATGCCCTTGTGACGTTCAAAGGCAGCGGCGCGTCGAACCTGCCCGATCCGTCGTTCGTCGCGAAAGTCGGCGCGACGAACCGCGTCACGCTGCTGCTCGGCAAGTCCTACACGGTCGATTGCCGTCTGCCGCTCGTCTGTGTGGGCGCGTCCCATCCCGACGTCGAGGTTGGCGAGGACAGGAATGGTCACCTGACGGTCTGCCGTCCCGTCCGCTGTGAGATTGTGGACGATTCGCCCGTCGCCGCGTTCCGTGCGTCAACCGCCGCACCCCACGCTGCGTCCGGCGGACGGCGACTGCGCTTCACGCCTGCGCCCGATGGCTTCGACGTGACGTGGAACGGGAACTACTGCTGCCTTGAGCCACCGCCCCCGCCGTTCACCGTGCCCTTGTTCAACTGCGATGGCAACTGCGGCTGCGGCGGCTGTGCGGTCGGAACGTACACGTGCCGCTTCGAGGGCTTCGAGTTGTCCTTCCCGAACTGGCCCTGCGGCTGTTCGCACGAGTCGCCGCCCGACGAGCCGTCGCATCCAAGCGAGGACGAGCCCGACCACGAGCCGCAGGGGCCGCACGTCTCGGCGAGATTCTCCGAAGCTGCGATCATCTTCGAGGACGAGTACGAGAACGCGCCGGGCGAGATGGTCTCGCGACGTTCGACGGAGGCCGAGGCCGAGTTCAGCGTCTACGGCGGGACGAAAGGCGGCGCGTACTCCTTCGAGCTGCGCGACGGCGGACGGCTCGAACGCGCGGGCGGCTCGTTCGTTCCGCGCGAGGGGAAACTCGAGGCGGGCGAGTCGTTCAAGATCAAGGTGCGGTATCGGGCGCGGTCGGCGAGCGGAAGCGCGGGCGACGTCAAGGCCGTTGCGACCTTCACCGAGGAGGAGAGCGGAGAGGAAATCACGTCCGAGGCGACGCTGACGGCGGTCAAGGTCGTCATTACGCCTGTTGTTGCGCGAGAGGGATTCCCAAACCGACACAAGATGGGGGTGCGGGAGAACTTCAGGGTTGATGCCTATCCGCAGGGGTTGGTGTCAATTCGCCTTTCGCCGAATTGGATTCAAACGCCCGATGACGCATATGTCTGTCCGGTTCGCGCCGACGGCAATGGCCTTGAAATCAAAGTCTCGGACGTTTCATACGTTCCAAACTTGACAGTCGTCGAGCCGACGGGAATCCTCTGCACATCGGGCTTCAATCGTTGCACGGACGGATTGATTGCCATGGAACTCGAACCCTACATCACGCCGTTGGACGTCAGTTTCTTCGGCATCAAGGTCATGGAAGTCCCGACGACGGGAAGTGTGCCGATTGGATACTTCGCGAATCCGCTTTTTGAGCCAATTTGGAATCATACAAAGGAACGCAAGGCGGGTGTTTGGTATCGACCTCGACAAGACAACTATTTTTTTGCGGACGCGCCGAGCTTTGGCGAATACTGTCCGCCTCCGCTCAGCAGAGGCGTCATTGACTGGGCGATTCCCTTGGCCTGGGGAGATGACGATGCCGAGGATGTGCCTGATGCCGTTGGCGGAGTGGAGACGGTCTATCATCAGGTCTTTACGCTTGACGACGAGGGAGGTTTGAGAATCGACAAGTTCACCCAATGGATTCATTGTTCGGCAGATGGCGTTGTCACTCATTCACCGGGCATACGTTGAAAGGATCAAAATGGAAAAATCTGCAAAAATCGTCTTCGCCATGGCAAGCGTCCTGCTGTTTGGAGGATGTGAACAGGAAAATCGAACGGTTCGCCCCCCTGCATCCGTCGTTCAACGGGTAGAGACAATTCACGCGGCTTTGACGCAACGAGGAAGTCATTTCAAGCATCTTGCCGAATTCGAGGCGACAGACCGCCTTTTCGATGGAATTGCAGACAGCGAGGAACGCAAGGCGGCCGCAGAGGCATTCGGTCGCATGATTCTTTCCGTTGATCTTCAATCGCTTCCCTTGCCTTTCAGGGAAATCGCGACGTCAAAGTATGTGCTGTATGTCTGCCAATGCTTCAAGATCATGAGGCGGTGCGGCATTCCGACTCGTGAAGCGATGGCGTTCTTCTTTCGGGGACTTGCCAATTACCGAGACTCATGCGAAGACCTCTCTTTGGCGAAGCCCCCAAAAGAGGGGAAGAATCCAGACGATGCCAGGTTGAGGCTGTCCGCTGCGCGCATTCTCAAGGAGGAGTATTCTGCCCGAATGTCAGTCTTTGAACATGTCTGGCTTCCCAATCTCTCGCGCTATCTCCCGCCCGAACTCCATGACGAGTTCAGGCGACGCCTAAAGGCTTTCTCGACTTTGCCGGCTCAGCCGGAGGGGCGGCCAAGCGCGAGCAAGGCCTCCGTGCGTTGAATTTGCCATAATTCCCCTCATGACGACGACAGACGAGAATCGGAGGCGCGCGGCGAAGGCGTTCGTCGAGCGCTGGACGTACCGGCGCGGCAGCGAGAAAGGCGAAGACCAGCAGTTCTGGAACGACCTGCTGCGGAGCGTCCTTGGCGTGGAGGACGTCGAGAGCCGCATCCGCTACCAGGTGCCCGTCCCCATGGGCGGGTCGCCGTCCCCGGCGACCGCGCGGACGACCAAGTTCCTCGACGCCTGGATCCCGGAGACGCGCGTCCTGATCGAGCACAAGTCGCGCGGCGTCGACCTCTCCGCGCCCCAGTCGGGCCACGGCGGCCTCACGCCCTACGAACAGGCCTGCGAGTACGACAACGCCCGCACCTTCGACGAGAGGGCCCGCTGGATCGTGACGTGCAACTTCGACCGCTTCGAGATCCACGACCGCGCGAAGCCCCTCGCGCCGCCGCTCGTCCTGCGCCTCCGCGACCTGCCGAAGGAGGCCCACCGCCTCGCGTTCCTCGTCGATCCGAAGGAGAGGGCCGTCGACCGCGAGCTAGAGATCTCCGTCCGGGCCGGCCGCATCGTCGGCGAGCTCTACGACGCCCTGCTGGCGCGGTATGCGGGCAAGGCCAACTCCGATGAGTCCGATGGCTCCGCTACCGCTTCGCCCGTCCGGCATGCCGGAGCGGCAGCGGAGGCGTCGGACAAGTCGGAGTTCCCTCCCGATGCGCTGGCCGCGCTGAACCGCCTCTGCGTGCGGCTCGTCTTCTGCCTCTACGCCGAGGACGCCGGCGTCTTCCCGAAGGACTGCCTGCGCCGCCTCGTCGAGGCGACGCCCGCCGAGTTCCTGCGCACGCGCCTCGCCCAGCTCTTCCGCGTCCTCGACACGCCGCCGGAGCGGCGCGACCCGTACCTGGAGCCGGAGCTCGCCGCGTTCCCCTACACGAACGGCGGGCTGTTCCGGATGGGGCCGGGAGATGGTTCAGCCGCAAAGAACGCAGAGGGCGCAAGGGAAGATCCGACGCCGCCGCGCGGGCTTGACGACATCCCGCCCTTGACCGAGGGGATCCGCCAGATGCTGCTCGGCGCGTGCCGCTTCGACTGGCGCGAGATCACGCCCACCATCTTCGGCGCGCTCTTCGAGTCGACCCTGAACCCCGAGACGCGCCGCGCCGGCGGCATGGTCTACACGTCCGTCGGGAACATCCACAAGGTCATCGGCCCGCTCTTCCTCGACGGCCTCACGCGCCGCGTGGACGAGGCGGTCGGGCGGGGCGGACGCAATGAATTGCGTCCCTCCCGCGAAATCGACGACCTCCGGGCCGAACTCGCCTCCCTCACGTTCCTCGACCCGGCGTGCGGCTCGGGCAACTTCCTCACGGAGACCTACGTCTGCCTCCGCCGCCTCGAGAACCGCCTCATCGCCGCGCGCCAGCGCGGGCAGGGCGAGCTCGACCTCGGCCTGACCGTCAAGGTCTCGCTCGCGCAGTTCCGGGGCATCGAGATCAACGACTTCGCCGTCGCCGTCGCGAAGACGGCGCTCTGGATCGCCGAGGCGCAGATGCGCCGCGAGACGGCCGAGATCCTCCACCGCGAGCCGGACTACCTGCCGCTGAAGGACGCGGGCGGCATCGTCGAGGGCAACGCCCTTCGCGTGGACTGGCCGTGCGCCGACTACATCATGGGCAACCCGCCGTTCGTCGGCGCGTCGATGATGACGGCGGAGCAGAAGGCCGAGGCCGTCGCACTCTTCGGAAAAGGCCGCCGTACGAACAGCGTCGACTACGTGGGCGCGTGGTACCACCGGGCCGCCGCGCGGATGGCGGGCACGGCGGCGCGCGCGGCGTTCGTCTCGACGAACTCGATCACGCAGGGCGAGCAGGTCGCGCCGCTCTGGCGCCCGCTCTTCGAGAAGTACGGCCTCGTCATCGACTTCGCGTGGCGCACGTTCCGCTGGGACAGCGAGGCGAGCGAGAAGGCGCACGTCCACTGCGTCATCGTGGGATTCCATGCCGAGGGATACGGCGGTCGCGGGGCGACCGCCCTACCGGTGACGGCCTCGGCTGGGCGGGCATCCCTACCTGTGGCGGCCTCGGTAGGGCGGGCAGCCCTCTGCCCGCCGCAGAAGACCATCTTCACGCCCGCGCCCCGCGCCGCCGCGAACATCTGCCCCTACCTCATCGACGCGCCGACGGTCTTCGTCGAGGCGCGCGGCGCGCCGCTCTGCGACGTGCCCGCGATGACCTACGGCTGCAAGCCCTCCGACGGCGGCAACCTCATCCTCACCGGGGCCGAGCGCGATGCGCTCCTCGCGGACGAAGGAAGCCCACTTTTTATAAAAAGTGGTCCGACGCTCGCGGACTGCATCCGGCGCTACGTCGGGGCGCGCGACTTCATCAACAACGACGAGGTGCGGTACTGCCTCTGGCTGAAGGACGTCTCGCCCGCCGTCTACCGGCGCTCGAAGGAGGTCATGCGGCGGCTCGCGGCCGTCCGCGAGATGCGCCTCAAAAGCACCGCCGCCGCGACGCGGAAGATGGCGGAGAAGCCGTACCTCTTCTTCTCCACGCCGCCCCTCGGCGGGAACTACCTGCTCCTGCCGGAGGTGTCGAGTGAGCGGCGGCAGTACGTGCCGATCGGCTTCATGGCGCCGGACGTCATCGCGGCGAACACGACGCTCGTCGTGCCCGGCGCGACGACGTGCCACTTCGGGGTGCTGACGTCGTCCGTCCACATGGCGTGGATGCGCACCGTCGCGGGGAGGCTCAAGAGCGACTACCGCTACTCGGCGGCCGTCGTCTACAACAACTTCCCCTGGCCGGAGGGGACATCACCACTGAACACACAGAAACCCGCTTCGCGGGACACAGAACACACGGAATGTGCCAACACGGAAGGCGGGACTGACGTTCCGTGTGTTCCGTGTGCCGCCGGAGGCGGCTTCAGTGTGTTCAGTGACAAGATCTCCTCCACGGCGCAGGGGATCCTCGACGCGCGGGCGCGTGACCCGGATGCCTCGCTTGCGGACCTCTACGACCCGCTGACGATGCCGCCGGATCTGCGCGCGGCGCACGCGGCGAACGACCGCGCCGTCCTCGCGGCCTACGGCCTCGCCGCCGACACGCCCGAATCCGAAATCGTCGCCCACCTCTTCCGCCTCTACGCGGAGAAGGTGAAATCATGCGATTGACGAATTCGACACGGCGGGCGTGCGCAAGTTGCGGCATGAGGCCGTCCGCGAGGTGCTGGGATCCGTTTATCTTGATGGAGTAAAGCTATGGTAAGACATGTTTTCTTTTGTGTCCTGTTAGCAATGGCTGCCGTGGGCTGTGATCGACAGAAAGACCCATTCCTCCGTGAAGTCGAGAAAGAGGCAGACCGTGCCATCCAAAAATTGGGTGAGCCGAATCGACGCGATCCGCTGCTTCGGGTGGGCGATCTGATCCAATCGAAAACGAATCGAGCCGTTCGCGCGGCCTGTTATCGGATGCTGCAGGACAAATTGTGTGGCATTAAACTTCAGGGCGATGACTATGAACGGCAATGCCGTGTGTTCTTGACCGTCTGGAGTTGGCTGCTGCCCTATCGGTGGAGCGAGACCGGACGATGGACGATTGAGGACGAGAGCCGATCGAATGTTCAGCAGTTTAAGTGGATGAGACGGTTACTTGACCGATGGAAACTGATGACATCCAATGGCGAATCCGCCCGATTGAGGAAGGACAACCCTGTGAAATTCGAGTCGTGGCGTCGGGACTACCGATACTGTCTGGAGCGATACGAGTCGCTTGTGTCGGCGTTTGAGCAGAAATTTGATGGCTTTTGCAAGTCCTACAATGCCACCGACGAGGAGCGAACGAAGGCAAAGGCTTTAGTGGAAGCGTTCTTGGGTCGTCCGATGCGAACAAGGGACGAAGTGATACGAGACAGGCGAGAGCGAAAGATGTCAGACGAGATGCGGGCCATTCAATGATTGGGCAGGTGCTGGATGACAGGTGTACCTTCTTCCTGTTCACATTATGATATAATTCTCGGCAAGTAACATGGCAGAGAGACTACGACAGAACATGGTGCGACTCGTATCGTCGCGCGCAGCGAAAATGGCAACGCCGAACGTCAGGGCAGACAGTGGGACGTCGAACGAGGCGACGAAGGATGTCTCGGCGTCAATGCAGTCTGCGAAAAACGGCGTTCAGATCGAGTTTGGCGACAGCCTGAGGCTTTGCGAAAGATGGGAACGCCCGACCGTGATTGTTTCGGACGGCCCATATGGACTCGCGAGCTATCCGGGAGATCCGGCGACGCCGGAAGGACTGGCGGACTTCTATCGGCCGTTTCTGAAGATATGGCATGACCGGGCCTTGCCGTCAGCGACCCTTTGGTTCTGGAACTCCGAGCAGGGATGGGCCAATTGCCATCGAGCGATCGAGGAGTCCGGGTGGGAGTTCAGGAATTGCCACATCTGGAACAAGGGAATGTTCCATGTGGCGGGTAACTGCAACACGCGGACGATTCGCAAATACCCTGTCGTCACGGAAGTGTGTGCCCAGTACGTGCGCAAGAACCTGTCATCGTCGAACGGCGCGGAGCTGCCGCTCAAGGACTGGATGCGCAATGAGTGGCGGCGCACGGGGTTGCCGTTTCGCCTCGCGAATGCCGCCTGTGGCGTCAAGGATGCCGCAACGCGGAAATACTTTGCTTCCGATCATCTCTGGTATTTTCCGCCGTCCGAGGCTTTTGTCCGCATTGCGGCCTACGCGAACGAGTTCGGAAACAAGTCTGGACGTCCGTATTTCACGAAGTCGGACGGAAAGCCGTTTGCGGCGGAGGAGTGGGATTTGATGCGTGCAAAGTTTCATTGCGAGGTAGGCGTGTCGAACGTCTGAGAACTTCCGGCTGTTCGTGGAGCCGAGCGCATCAAGGAGGGTGGAGCCTGTCTGCACATGAACCAGAAGCCATTGCAGCTGCTCATGCGCATCATCCGATCTTCGTCCGATCCGGGAGATGTCGTCTGGGAGCCGTTCGGCGGATTGTGCCCGACGGCAATTGCGGCGGCCCGCACGGGGCGAAAGGCGTTTGCCGCAGAAGTGAATCCTCGGTTCTTCAACGTCGCAAAGGAGAGGCTGTCCCATGAAACATGAATCAAAAAAGCAAATGCCCCTGAACATCAAGCGCATTGAGCCGTCCGACACATGGCCGCACAAAAAGCTGTGGCGAGGTGTCCTTGATGCGCTCAAGGCTCTTCCTGCACATTTTCACAGCGACACGTTCATCGAGGGCGTGAATGCGACGGATGTGTTCACGTTGAACTCGGCGTTGGGCGCGACGATCGAGAACCAGGTTGTCGAGACGCTGAACACCATTCGGAGCGTGTGGGATCCTGACAACGCCTATGGCACGTATCTGTTTGTGCGCCAGCCCCAGTCGTTCCCGAACGTCGTCCTGAAGAACCTTTCGGACGAGACGGCGAAACCGATCATGGGAATCGAGCTGAAAGGCTGGTATCTGCTGGCGAAGGAGGCCGAGCCAAGCCTGCAATTCCAGCAGACAAGCGCGGCGTGTGCCGAAGCGGACGTGATCATGGTCGTGCCGTGGGTTCTGAACAACGTCATTTCCGGACGTCCGCGAATCTATTCGCCTTACATCGAGTCGGCGAAGTATGCCGCCGCCTACCGCAATTGGCACTGGAAGCAGATGCGAGGCGAGGGCGGTGCGTCCGAAATTCGCATTCCGTCCACTGCCGAGCCGTATCCGCGCAAGGCCGATGCGACAAATGATCAGCCGCAGTCGGACAAGGGCAAGAATTTCGGGCGAATCGCCCGCACGGGGCTGATGGACGACTATCTGTCCAAGATGCAGCTTCAGCCGGTCTGCGGCATACGCGCCGCCTACTGGCTTGAGTTCTTCAAGATATTCCATCAAGACGCGACGGACGAACAAATCGAGAAAGCCCTTGATCGTCTTCGCGCCAAAGTAGATGGCATCCCCGAATCGGCGCAAAAGCGGAGCTTCTTGGAGGTTCTGTCCGTTCTTGAGGCACATTATCGCGAATTGATTTGAGCCCTGTGGATGCGTCTGCGCTTTCTCCGTGTTCCCCGCTTCTCCGACACCTCGCGCCCGCTTGCGCGCCCTTCGGGTTCGCCTTCGGCGAAGGTTCCCTCCGAAACGCCTTGCGTTTCTTCGGCGCATGTGTTTAGCGAAAGCAACATATGCGGCAACGGCGGCACGCGCGGCGGACACGTCCGCATCGAGATCCGGGGCGCGGACGGCCTCGTCCAATACGGCGGAAGCCCCCTGCCGTTCGAGCAGGACTTGGAGCCGGGCGAGGAGGTCACGTTCAAGAACACCTACCGCGCCGTCAGTCCGAGCGGTGGCGAGGACGACATCGTCGTCACGGCGACGTTCACGGAAAACGAGACAGACTGGTCGCAGACGACCATCGACAAGGCGACGGCGGTCAAGGTGACTGTCAAGCCAAGAGTGCTGGCACCGGAGAACGAAAGTCTTTCCCGACATAAGTTCGGCATTGGCGAAATCGTGGACTGCGAAAATCAGCCAAAGGTTGAATCAGTTCGCTGGAAAAGAAACGGCGGGGGTACTCTCAAAGAATCAAATGGTTCTTATGAATACAGATGTCCTCTCTCTGCCGAGGTGAATGGCTTTGAAATCGCTGGTGAAGGTTGCAGTTATGTCCCGCGAACAAGGGTTGTAGAGCCGCAAGGCGTACTTGCGCGAGATGCAGGATATACGACCGCACCGAAAATCCGTTCAGGACAGGCGGGGGGAATTCTATTGACGATAGACTTGTATGTGTTGCCACTGGACGTTTCTTTCTCAGGGATTCGGATTGAAGAAATCCCAGACGTGGGGGGAAGTCACAGCGGGTATTTCGCCGACACGTTTTTCATGTCCGAATGGTTTCATGGAGAAGACGAAGGGGCTGGCGACTGGCGTGAGGTGTATGGCAACAACAAGTTCCTGAACGACGAAGCTGGCTTCAAAAGGGCGTTGCCACAATTGGATTCAACAGGTTTTGTCTCGACAACAGGGACAAATGGATGGGCGAATGGCAACCTGACATGGGAAGTCCCTTGTGGTTGGGCAGATTCCAACGTCCAAAAAGGAGACGATCCAATTGGCACTTTTGCGAATGGCTCCCGGCAGGTCATGACAATTGACGCGCAAGGGAATGTCGAAGTGCAAAAACACGGCAATGCTGTCCGCCGTGAAATAAGCGGCGGCATCATCCTCAATGGAGTGCGGGTACAATGAAACGAAGCATATTTGCAGTTGTTGTCCTTTGTGGTGCGTTGGGCTGCGAGAAAGGTCCGCCAACACAAGAGGAAAACGCCATCGCGACGGCGCGCGCCCTGATTGCAGCACTGGCAACCAATGCGTCTGTTCGCGTAATCAGGGAAAGCGATGCGGTGCGGGAAATTCTCAAAGACGTGAAAGAAAGAAAGAAACGGGAGGCTCTACTTGCAGACTGGCGAGATGCGCTGAAAAGAATTCCCGTTGAGGGCTTGCGCCCGTCTCGCAGATATGCAGCCGTTCGTGAAGCCTGTCATATGCTCAACTGGGACTTGATTGGTGCGATGTGGGATGTCGGATCTTCCTATGAAAAAACGTGGGACGCATATTTTGACACCATCGAATGGATAGATTGTCAGATAGCCGCAATGAAACCTGCAAAGCCAGCATCTGAAGGCACTTGGTCTTGGCGCGAAGAAAACGACAAGTGGGACGCCTACATAGGCTTGGTCGAATACCGCGAAAGCGTGATCGAGAATCTTGAAATCGACCAATTTGACAAGGGGCGCCATCCAAACGATGTCGAGAAAATGGACACGATTCGGGCAAAGTTCGAGAAGCTGATCGGTCGTCCCGTCCGCAAGAGGGAAGACATCACGCGCCTTGGCTTTTACGTGAAACAGGCGCGCGCACGTATACAGAAGGAACGGGACGCGGTGTTGAAGAAAGCGGCTTCGCGCGAGTGAGTCATTCCCTGTGTTGCGAAAAGGAACTGCTGGAGGCATCAAAAGGGAGAACATGAGAGGGGACTGGGCAAGGCGTTCGCGGCAAGCGGACGAACGTGTCGCTCGTCTACGAGGCGTGCCTTGAAGACGACGCGCAGAGGCGGCATCTTGAGGCCGGGCCGGGCGCGCATATTGGCGCGCTTGTCCTCGGAAAGACGTCCGGCGTCGGTTGGCGCATGATCTTCGCCCGCGCGCGCCGGTGGTACGAGGCGCAAGTCGCGGCGACACCTTCCGGCACGACTCGCTCCGGCTCGTCTCGAACCTCTTCGGGCTTCTGCGTCCCGCACGCCGCCTCTTCCCGCCATCGATGCGACGGCACAAACATACGTCGTCGAGGAAGACCGCCTGACCGTCCGCGACGGCGCCCGTACCGGACGGCGCCCATGTCGCCGTGCCGCCGCGCACGGCGAGCGTCGTGCTGTCGCCCGATGCAAACAATCTGCCGGATGCACCGGTCGTCACAAGCTCGCCGCCACCGACCGCCACGGTCGCGAACTTCGAGAACGGATGGTTGACCTGCACCAAGGCCCCGCCGTGCTTGGTGAAGACGTTTTGCCCCGTCCCCGAAACCGACAGGTCCAGGATCGGGCCGCGCGCACCGGCGGACGCGCCAGCATTCCCGTCCGCGTTCAGGAACGTGCGGTCGCCCGTCAGCGTCAGCGAGCCGCCGTTCGCACGCACGGTCGGCAAATCCTTGCCTTCGCCCGTCGTAGAGAGCTGGACAAGGCCGAAGTCAAGGCCGTTCAACTTGACATCGCTCGTGAACGTGATGTTGCCGGCCATCTTGCCCGTAAAGTAGGCGACGCCGCCCTCGCCCGGCACACGGTCGCCTTCCCAGTAGCGAATCGTTCCCCACGGATTCAGGTCGTAGATCCAGTCCGGCCAGTAGTAGCCGTCCGTCGCAGCCCCGCCGGACAGGCAGAGACCGAGTAGGCAGACGCCCGTCAAGCGCGCCCGCATCCGATTTTGCATTTGTTTTTTCATGTCTTTCATGCCTTTCTGGCAGGTTGACTTTTTTGGAAATTGAATCTGATTCACCGCCCGACGCGAACGCGGATCTTCGGCAAGACGACGTTGTACCACGGCTCACCCATGTCGTTGCGGCTCACAGGCGGACGGCGAAAGATGAACTTCACGTAGCGTCCGACGGGGTCGCTGCCGACCGTGCACAGATCCAGCTCCAGCGTCCGCCTCGTGCCGGGACTCCGAACGCGGGTCTGGTGGGCGAGGCACGTGAACGTCTTGCCGTCTGCGGAGGCCTCAATGCGAATCTCGGACGGAAACAGGTTGTCCGGCCCCGCCGTCAGCTCCGCCGCCCGCAGTTCGTAGGTCGCGCCAAGGTCGGCGACCAGCTCGAACGCCGCCTCCGGGTTCGCGTCCGCCACACCGTCCATGCCGGGCAGGACGCGCCAGTCCTCGCCGTCCGCCCGGTTTCCGCCCCAGAGCGCCGCGTCCGCGAACGATTCCGCCGTCACGCCCCGGACGGCGATCGCGTGGCGGCCGGGGCCGAGCGCGCCGCCCGCGTACGGCGCCCCGTCCACCGTCACGTCCCTCGAGAGGCGGCAGCCGAACGTCGCGGTCGTCCCGGCGGGGACGGTCAGCGTCGCCGCGACCGCGTCGCCCGTGCGCTCCCAGCGCGCGGCGATGTCGCCGTGCGGCGTCGGCACGGAGCCCTCGGCGAACGTGAGGCGCGAGACGACGTGCGGCTCGAAGCGAAACGTCGCGAAGCCCGGCTCGACGGGCCGCACGCCGAGGAGATACGCGGTCATGTCGCCGGAGACCGCCGTGTCGGGATGCGACTCGTCCCACCAGCCGCTGCGCGTCAGGAAGCCGCACTCCGTGCAGCACTGCGCGCCCTCCCACGACGGGTCGGCGAGCTTCAGCCACGTGCCGTTCTCCAGCATCGCGAACGCCTTCTCGTCGAAGCCGTAGGCGAACGCGCCGCGGATGTTGCCGAGGTGGGCCTTGCTGCCGCCCGTGAGCGGCACGCGCCGCAGGATCTCCAGCGCCTCCTCCGGCGTCGCGAACCCGCAGGCGACGGGCATCCCGCTCCACGCGCCGCCGTGCGCCGGCTCCCTGTCGCCGAGACGCCGCCGGAAGAGCCCCGTCTTCCCGTCCTTGAAGGCCGTGCGGATCGCCGCCGACAGCTCCTGCGCCCGCGCCGTCCAGCGCGCGGCGGAGGCGGCGTCGCCCAGCTTCTCCGCGAGCCACGCGCCGTCCGCGTAGGCGCGCCAGAAGACGAGATGCGTCCAGAGGCGGATCGACGGGTCGGTCGGCGCCATCGAGGCGATGTTGCTGGAGCTGCGGAGCGGCTGCTCACAGAGGCCATCGGGACGCCGCAGCGTGTCGAGATAGCCGAGGCACTTGCGCGCCGCCGCGAAGAGGCCCCCGTCGAGCGCGGCCCGGTCCGCTGTGTAGAGGTAGTAGGTCTTCAGGATCGGCACGAACCACGCGCAGAACTCGTCGCTCGGGAAGTGGCCGAACTCGCCCGCCTTCGGACGCGGCCCCCGCTCGGAGAACGGCGCGGCCCAGATGTAGCCTTCGGGCGTCTGGTAGTGGGCGAACAGCCGGAGCGTCTCGCGCAGGTAGGGCCAGTCCGGCCCGTAGCCCGTGTAGCAGGAGAGGTCGCCCCACCAGATGTCGCCGATCCACGCGAGGCGGTCGCGCTTCGCGCCGTCGGCGACGAACCTGAACGACCGCGTGTAGTCCCAGCCGACGAGGCGGCCCTCGGCGTCGGCCGCGCCGAAGTCGTCGCGGAAGACCGCCTGGCCGTCCGCGTCGGCGACGGCGTAGGACTCGACCTGCGGCCACCACTCCTTCTCGACGTAGAGGCCGAAGCGTCCGCCGGGAAAGCCGTCAACGGCCTGTTCGAGAATCCGCACGCCGTCCACGGAGATGCCGACCTTGTTCCCCTTCACGTCCGCCGTGAGCCGATGGAACACGCCGTCCACGAGGCGCGCGTCCAGGACCATCTTCGCCAGCTCCGTCTTCACGCCGCCCTTCAGCCGCAGGAGCTGGACGTAAGCGGGCTGCGAGGCGACGGCGACGAGGCCGTTGTCCCCGTCCGCCGCGCGGAAGAGGAGGCCGACCGCCGAGTCGTGGTGCGGGTTCTCGGAGAGCGCGAAGTCGACCGTCCAGCTGCCGTCGCCGTCCTGCGCCGCCGACGAGCAGAGCCCCGCCGCCGCGCCGCGCTCCAGCTTGCGCGGCAGGAGCCGCCCCTCGACCACGCGCCAGGCGTCGTTGTTGGGGACGCTCGCGAGGCTGCACGTCCACGTGCACATGTCCCAGACGCGGTTCAGGCGCTCGTCGCTGCAGCGGAACGCGCCGCGCGGCGGCTCCGTCGCGTGGACGCCGACGTTGCGGATCTCCACGGGCTCCAGCTCGACCGCCGTCCCCGGCGTCTCCAGCTGGACGCGCACGTAGCGCTCCTGCCCCTGCACGAGCGGCGCGACGTAGGTCCCCGTGCGCGTGACCGTGTACGTCTCGTGGCGGTTCACATTCGCGGGAAGGACGGGGTTGTCGAAGTACGGCCCGAGGTAGTGGATGCAGTTGCGGCGCGTGAAGTCGCCCGTCGCCGTGAGGCCGTCCGGGTGCGTCGCGTAGGAGAGCCGCAGGACGGGGTAGCCAATGGCGTTGCCGTCCGTGTCGCGCCCCTGCGGGCGGAAGGACTTCACCTTGATGACGGCGTAGCCGCCGACGGTCCTGCCGCCGTAGTCGAGCGCCACCACGGGCTGCTCGCCGCCGAACGTCCAGTCAAGCCGCGTCGGCGTCGCCCCGCCCTTCGCGTACAGCACCTTCTGCGGGAGGCCCTCGGCCGCCCGCAAAGCGCCCGCCGACAAGGCGGACAGGCAGACAAACAGGCAGAGCCCCACGTACGTCTGCCGCACGTCGACGCGTCTTCTCAAGTGTTCCATTCTCATTTCCATGCAGATGATTCCTTTCTGGACGCCGCGACTTGACCCAATCCGCAGCAACGGGCGGCATTTTAGCAAAAGCCCCTTGCGAAAATCAACGAAATGGGGGGATACGATTTAGCAACAAAAAAGTTGACTATTGAGCAACGGACTTTTAAAGGGCCGTTTCTCGCAATAAAACAAGGCCCCGCGACCCCACCACTCGAACCCCGCCAATGGGGTCGCTTTTTATCCGATCAAGGTTGATTTTCAGGCAACCAAAATGCTATCATGCGTGGTCAGGCCATGAAAAGAAAACGCAACGTCATCATCGTTCTCCGGCTCTCCGGAACCGCCGGACGCGACATCCTCTCCGGCATCCTGCTGTTCACGCGGCAGCGGCCGCACTGGCATACGCGGCTCTTCCAGATGCCGAACGAGCTGACGCCCGAAAACTTCCGCGCCCTCGCGGACGAAGGCTACGACGGCGTCATCATGAGCGAGCCGGGGCCAGACGCGACGGCCGAGATGCTGAAGGCCTCATCCCTGCCCATCGCCTTCATCGGCGACGCCGGGCCGATCCTGTCCACGCGCCCGACGGGCATCGCCTACATCCGCAACGACGACGGCGAGATCGGGCACATGGGTGCACGCTACCTCCTCTCCTCCGGCCGCCGCTGCTCCTACGGCTTCGTGCCGACCCTTTCGCGGCAGTATTGGAGCCTGGCGCGGCACGAGGGCTTCCGCGACGAACTCGCCGGAAACGGACTCAGCCTCCAGACATTCGCCTCGCCCGGCCCGTCCGCTGGGTCATCGCAAGACCTCGCCGCGCTCCGCCGCTGGCTGGAGGCCCTTCCGAAGCCGGCGGCCGTCATGGCCGCGTGGGACACGCGCGCGACGCAGGTCCTCGAAATGGCGAACGAGGCGAAGATCGCCGTGCCGAGCCAGCTCGCCGTCATCGGCGTGGACAACGACGAGCTGCTGGACGAATCGACCGTGCCGCCGCTGACCAGCATCCGCCCCGATCACGAGAAGCTCGGCTTCGTCGCCGCGCGCGAACTCGAACGGCTGATGAACGGACGCCCCGCAACGTCCGCCGTGGCGTTCCACGCGCACCCGAAGGAGCTTGTCGAGCGCGAATCGGCGACCGCGACGGCTCCGGCGGCGCACCTTCTCGCACGGGCCAACCGGTTCATCGCGCAGAACGCGACGCGCGGCATCTCCGCCCGCGACGTCGCCACCCATCTCGGCGTGTCGCGACGGCTCGCGGACCTGCGCTTCCAGCAGTTCAGCGGCGAGACGATCAACGAGACGATCATCCGCTGCCGCCTCGACGCCGTGAAGAAGCTGCTCGCGACCACGAACCGTCCGATCAAGCTCGTCTCGACCGCCTGCGGCTATGCCGACCTCGCCTACCTGAAGACGCTGTTCAAGCGCCGCTTCGGCCTCACGATGCGCGCCTATCGCGCCCAGCATTCGTCACGCGCGACGTGACCTGCCCCTCGGGCGGGAGGTCGGCGCGGGAGCGCCCGCAGCGTCTTGGCGATTCCTTTCACTGACTTTTGCTATCCGCGCAAAACTTCGGCTTTTACACCAATTCTGAGCACACAGACTGGGGACAGGCCCCGCCGAACGGGGGTGCGGCGAAGGTAGATGCGTGTCGTTTCGATGCTCTCATGCCCCATGAGGTCGGCAAGGAGAGAGATGTCATTGAACTTCCATTAATTCCGCTATGATAGTGAATGGCTTTCGCATCAGGACGCCCTCGCGACCGGAGCCGGCTCCGGCGTAAAGCCGAGAATGGCCAGGACGATCCGGCCGAACAGGCCGCTCCTGATCTTCCGCATGGCTCAGAATCGAATTGAGAACGCGAAGTAGCGGTTGCCCGTCGGGTCGTCACCCGCCGACTCGTAGGCGCACGCCTTCGCGCGGACCGTCGGCGCGCCCGGCTTGGACAGCTCGACCGCGAACGGCGCGTAGACGCCCTCCGCCGCCAGCGGCGTCAGCTTGACCGAATACCCCTGCCCGTTTACCGTGTCCGTCCGCCACAGCTCCGCGCGCGACGCCCCCAGCCGCGCGGCCTTCGCCAGCACGAGCGGCCCGTACTGGACGGTCGCATACGGCGCGTCCGGCAGGTGCGCCTTCAGGTCTTCGCCGTTCGCGAACGTGTAGCGCCAGACGCCCCACTTGCGCAGGAAGAAGCCGTCCGGCGTGTCGGGGCTCGGCACGGCCTGCCGCGACACGACGCGCGGATTCATGTCGAACGTCAGCGTGTAGACCGCCTTCCCGTCCGCGCGCGCCTCCGAAACGATGAGGTCGCGGCACCACGCCGGACGGCGGAACGCGACGCGCGCGTCACCCGCCACCGCGACGCGCACCGTGCCGTGCGCAGGGTAGTCGCCGCGGATCTCGAACGTCACGCCGTCCAGCGTGACCGTGGCATCCTGATAGAAGTTGACGTGGAACGTCCCCGCTGTGTCGCACGTGACGGCGCACGAAGCCATGTCGAGGAACGTGCGCGGCGCGTTGTCGATGCAACAGTGGTGGTAGGCGTAGCCGCACTGCCCCTTGCTGACGGTGTGCCGCGCGAAGTCGCGCACGAAGAGCGGGCCCCAGCTTCCACTCCGGTCGATGCCGGCGAGGAAGGCGTTGAAATAGGAAGTCTCCGCATCGTCGAGGAAGCGCTTGTCGCCCGTCGTCAGGAAGAGGTCGAGGTTGAGGCGGATCCAGTGGATGACGTCGCACACCTCGGTCGCGGCATAGGTGAACGTCTCCGCACCGATGAGCTTGTCGCAGATGCCGAGTCCGCCGATCTGGTTGCCCTCGTGCGCCGCAAGCTCGTCGCGCACGGCGATCGCCGCGTCCAGCGAGCGCCGCGACCCGGTGGCGCGCCAATGCTCGACGAGCCCGTCCAGGCAGCTGAGCGACTCGTAGGTCTTCGCCCAGAAGTCGGGACGGCAGTACCATTCATGGTAGGGCCGCCCGTTCCCGGCGTTGCGCAGGAAGTTCGGCGGGCGGTCGTCGGCGCGATCCCACTGCGCGACGATCCGGTTCGCGAACGCGAGGAACGCCGGCTCCTTCGTCTCGCGGTAGAGGAGCAGCATCGGCTTCAGGACGCTCATCGTCGGGATGCCGTTCAGCCAGTGGCAGCCCGTGTCCGCGAGCCCGACGCCGCGTTCCGCCAGCCTGTCCACGGTCGCGATGAAGTGCCGCGCCTGGGCGACGGCGGTCGCGCGCGCCGTCGCGTCGCCCGTGACGCGGTACGCCTCCAGCAGTGCCCAGATCGTGTACTTGCGGCCCCAGAGGTTCCAGTTCGTGTTGCATTCGTCCCGGTCGAGATCCGCACCCGTGAGGACGCAGTTCGTCGCGGACGAATAGCTGCCGATGTAGCCGTCGGCGTCGGCCGTCGCGGCGAGGCGCGCGCATTCGACGGGGATCCACGCCTTCAGCGCGGCGTCGTCCAGGTAGTCGGCGACGCGCGCGGCGCAGAGCATCGACTTGCCCCAGAACTCGCCGCGCCAGTTGCCCTTCGCGCCGCCGTTGTCCTCGTCGTCGTCGCGCAGGACAAGCGCGCGTCGCGCCTCCTCGAAGATCGTCTCGCGCATCAGCGGATCCGCGATGCGGTTGCGGAAGAGCCGGTCGGCCTTCACGGCAAGCGGCCCCTCCAGCCGCGTGTCCTTCAGGTTCGGCGTCCTCATCGCGTCTTCGGCGACGGCCTGCGCCGCGCAGGCGCCCGCCAGCAGCAGGGTTCCCAGTCTGTTCATTTCGTCTTGCTCCTCTTACTCTCTCGTGTTCTCGATTTTCAGATTCTCGACGCGCGCCGTCTTCACGTCCGCCGCGTCCACTTCACGTCCGTCTGATGTGCAGTCCACGAGCCGGACGTCGCCCGCGTTGCTGAAGTCGTAGGCCGCGCGCGTCGCGTGCGCGACGGAGACCCCGACGAGGTCGAGCCCCCGGATCGGCGCGCAGGCGACGTCGAACCACTTGGTCTTCGCGCGGTCGCACATCCGAAGCCACGCGGCGACACCCGTCTTGCACCCGTCGATCCGGACGTTGCGCACGAGCACGTCGTAGGGCGGCGGCCCCTCGCGGAAGTCGCCGAGCGAACCGAGCCGGACGCCCGTGTCCTGCACGTTCTCGAACGTCACGTCCTCGACCAGCGTGCACGGCGTCTGGATGACGCACCCGGCGAGCCGCACGTTCCGGAACGCGCACGCGCCGACATACGTGCCGATGCCGCGCTGGCGCGTCTCGAAGATCCAGCTGTCGCCGAGACGCAGGCCGTCCACCGCGCGCGTGAAGCGCGACACGCGCCGCCAGCCGTTGCTCGCCGTCCGAACCGGCGCGTCATCATGCGCGAACGTCCGGTTCGCGAGATACTGCGCCGTGTAGGGGTCGAAGAACGTCGCGACTTCGCCGCCCTTGTTCGCGCCCAGGTCGGCGCGCGCGACCTCGACCGGCGCGTGCCCCGGCAGCGTCCAGCTCGCGTACGACTTCGCGTTGAGCCCGTCGTCGCACACGTTCTCGAAGCGGCACTGCCAGACGAACGCGCCAGGATCGACGAAGCAGCCGTCGGCGTTGCTCGACAGCGACCGCCCCGGCAACGGGAAGACGCGGCAGCGGAAGAACGTCGCGCGGTCCGACCGCAGCGACCAGAACGCCGACGACCGGCTCGTCCGCACCCACACGTCCTCCGCCGTGCAGCCCGTGCAGAACTTCATCACGAACGCGCCGTAGGCGTTCGTGCGGTTGGGCAGCACGAGCTTGCCGCCCGGCTTCACGCTGCGGACGTGCGACGGGTAGACGCGGTCGTCGAACGGAATCCGCCAGCGGCCGTCGCCGAGGTCCGCGAAGGTCTTCCGGTCCCACCGCAGCACGGCCGCGTCGCGCATGAGCAGCCCGTCCTTGCCGTATTCGGCGCCGAAGCTCTCGTAGCCGAACGTGCGCTCGTCGTCGGTCGGCGTCCAGCTCGGGTCGTCCGGCCGCAGCGTGCCCGCGTCGAGGCGGACGACGCAGGCCTGCGCCGCCGCGTCCCAGCTCTCGATCTCGCCCTCGAGGAACGGCACGCGCTCCATCGACAGCTCGAAGCCCCTGAACCGCGTGTTGCGGCAGTTGACGAGCGCGACCTGCTGGCCGTGGAAGCCGGCGCGGAGAAACGTGTTCGTCGGCCCGTCGCCTTCGATCAGGCAGTTCGCGAGATTGTCGAAGAGCCCGAACGCCTTGAGCGTCCACGGATTGTCGTCGTAGAGTCCGCGCAGCGTGCAGACGTGCCGCTGCTGCGCGTGCTGGACGCTCGCGAGGCGATACGTGCCCGCCGGCACGCGCAGGACGCTCGGACGCCCGCCGAGCGCGCGCACCGCCGCGCAGGCCCGCGCGAACGCGGGCGCGTCGTCCGCCACCCCGTCGCCCTTCGCGCCGTAGTCGCGCACGTTCAGGACGACCGGGTCGTTCGCCGGACGCGGCGCGACGGCCCAGTCGGCGAGCTCGTCCTCCAGCATGCCGTTGACCGTCGCCGCATCCGCCACCGACTGCTCGGCGAATCCGAGCCCCGTCGCGTCACCGCGCGCCAGTGCCGCCTCGGCGAAGGCGAACGCGCGCTCCCGCAGGAGCCGGCGCTTTTCGGCGCGGACGCGCTCCAGCGACCCCGCCGGCAGCGCGCCGAACGCCGCGTCCAGTCGACGGTTCACGTCCTGCGCCCGGCTGCGCGCGCGCACGAGCGCCTCCCGCAGACGCGACGCCTCCGCCGCGCGCGTGGCGACCGGGAACGCCGACTCGACGTAGACGGGCGCGAGGGCGTCCGCCGCCGCATCCGCCGCACCGCCGCAGACGGCGGCAAAAACCGAGAATGCCAGAAGCCCGCACATGTCATCCCTTTCAGCGCAGCAGCACGAGGACGCCCGTCGCCTTCGGCTGATCCATCACGAGGCCGACTTCGCGGATGACGATGCCGCTCGTCACCGTCTCGCCCTTGTCATCCGTCGTCAGCGTCAGCACGTTGTCGCCGCCCCAGTTCAGCGCGGCGGACGCAAGCGGCAGCGCGATCGTCTCCTTCTCGCCGATCGCGCGCGGTGCCATCACGTCCGCGCCGTTCAGCGCGACGCGCCACTTCGCCGTGCAGGAGGCCTTCGCATTCTCCAGCACCAGGCGCAAGTTCCACGCATACCGGCGCTTCATCCGCGCGGGCAGCGTCCAGTGCAGGCGGAACGGACGTACCGTCTCGCAGTTCACGCCGGCCGGCATCGGCGAATGCAGGAAGTCGAACCAGCCGCCGTCCGCCGCGAACGCATCGGAAATCGCGCGTCCCTCCTGTTCGCCGAAGTACTGGCGCTTGCCGTTGCCGCTGTCGTAGGGGACATACTTCTCCGTGCCGTTGAGCAGACCCGGCTGATGGTTGAACGATCCCGTGAGCTCGACGGCATCCCACGCGAGCGTCGTCGTGCCGCTGTTGACGATCTTCGCCGTATGCGCGCCTTCCGTCAGCGCCGCGCCGCCGACCCATACGTCGCGCCACGCGCGCGGCTGGACGCCGACGCCCTTGTCGAGAAGCGGTTCGCCGTCGAGGTAGAAGGACGCTTCGCCGGCGGCGGAGCCGGACGCCAGACGCAGGCGCAGGAGCTGCCCGAGCCCCGCGTTGCGCGCCGGGACCGTAAACGGAATCTCCAGCGAGCCGCCCGGCGCGAGTTGCGCGGACGCCGTGCGCAGATCCGCGGCACCTTCAGCGAGCGTCACCGCGCCGGACGTTTCGGCGCCGCCGCACATCTCCGCCGTGCGCCCTTCCACGCCGACGCGGAACAGCGCCGGACTGCCGTTCGCAAGCGCCGCGACCAGCTCGCTGTCCGAGAGGCAGCGGTTCCAGACGCCGAACAGCGCGACCGCGCCCCGGAACGCGCCGCCCTTGTCGATGACGACCTTCGCCTGGTTCTCCCACGTCATCGGGCCGCCGAGCCACTTGTGTCCGCCCAGACGCAGGCTGCCGGACGACGTGTCGTTGTACATCTTGTCGAGCGTGACGTCCGAAAAATCGGCGTCGAACCACCGGCACGGCCCCGTTTCGGGCGACCAGTAGCAGCGCACCTTGCGCCCATTCACAACGATGCCGAAATCGGCCCACGTGCCGTCGTGATACCGGCTGTAGGTGTTGTTGGGCGTGACGGTCGGATCGGGAACCCACGTGTTCCCGCCCAAGACTTTCTCGCCCGCCGCGTCGGTGCTGCCGCCGGCCTTGAGCGTGATGATGCCGTCCGGGCTGAGCAGCCCCATCAGGCCCACGCCGTTCCCGGTCGAATCATAGCCGAGATGAATAAAGACGGTCTGCACGCCCGGACACGACAGGTCGCGGCGGAAGCGGATGACGGCCGAGTAGTTTTCGCCCACCAGCTTGAGCGGCAGTTTCAGGGACTGGCTGTAGAAGTTCGTCGTCGACGGCGTCGTCGTTTCGTCAATCTTGAGCGACTGGCTCAGGTAGAGGCAGTCCTGGTTGCGCGCAACGCCCTCCGTCACGCAGTTGACGAGCAGGTTCGTCGCATACAGGTCGTCTTTGTAGCCCGCCGGAATGTCGGCGCGGGCCTTTGTCGCGAAGGCCTGGTGGTTCACGTGCTCCAGATTGCCGCCGTGCAGCACGTCCAGGACCTCGCCCTGGTCGATCAGCCCGTTGTCGTTGAGGTCAGGGT
>CAKUGW010000044.1 GCA_934654805.1 uncultured Kiritimatiellota bacterium | reverse complement strand
CCGAGCCGATGAGGAAGTACGTCTTCCCGATCGAGCGGACGGCCTGGACGCTCCGGATGGAGCCGGCGACGAAGTGAAGGCGGGGCGTCTTCCGCCGCATCGGCTCGGACGACGTCGGGAATTGGGAAGCCGATGGCGCGAAGAAGAGTCAAGGTTTTTTGCACAACGAAAGGAATGCTGACATGGAAAGGAAAGCGGACATGGCAACAGGAACACGGTTTCAAAATTCGTTAGGCCTGATGGGCCACGCAGAACCGCGGGGCGCGCAGAGTGGCGGCAACGGCTTCGGCTGCGAGGGCGTGGGCGCGACCGTCATGTTCACGGCGAACCGCGTGGAGTGGAACCGCGGCTACGGCCTCTCGCTCGTGGGCGGCGACGACTGGAACGTGACGGGCAACTCCTTCGACCGCAACTGGGGCGCGGGGCTCTGCGCGGTCGGCACCCAGGCCCTGACGGTGACGGGCAACGTCTTCCGCCGCTGCGGCAAGGACTCGAACCGGCTTGCGGAGGGCGAGCGTTCCTGCCAGGTGCGCCTGGAGGGCTGCCGGGGGCTCGCAATGACGGGCAACGCCTGCCGTGCGGGCCGCGACGACGGCGGCAAGGGCCTCTACACGCCGCAGGTCGGCTTCATTCTCAAGAACCTCGCCCACTCGGTCGTCTCGGGCAACGCGCTCCACCAGGGCTACATGCAGGAGAAGATCGTCGACCTCGGCGGCCACGGCGAGGAGTTCATCCTGAAGGACAACGTCGGCTGCCCGATGAAGAACTGAAATGGATAGGGGAATGCAAAGATGAGACGCTTCGGAGTTTTCTAGAGGTGGAACATCATTTCTGACGTAGGAATTCAGCCTAACTGTCGCAGCTGAAGCCGTCCAAAGGCGGCTTCAGCCTTTGTTTGCAGGGATTTGGGCGTGGCAACGTCTTCACCATCCGGGTGAAACGCGGTTCCGGCGGGCCATGGGCGGCTTGCGCCGCCGCTTCGCGAGACATCTGCGTCTCCAGACGAGGCCGCTTCAAGGGAACGCACGGACGGAGCCGCGGACAAGGCGGGCGCGGCAAGCGGAGGGCAGAGCCGCGGAGAGTCTTTCGCGGGCCGACGGGCCGGGCGACGCGCCGGTTCACCTCGGCGGTTTCGGGCGGAAGCGGAAGACGCGCGCCCGCTTCACCTCGGGGATGGCCTGTCGGCGGGCGCCTGCGAAAGACCTCGGAGCGGACTGCTGCCCGCAGCGCGCCGTTCGTCCACACCGACTGTCGCGCAGAGAGAGGATGGCCACGCCCCCTTGCCGTCAACTGCGGCTTTTAGGTATAATGTGCGGCATGAAACAGAAAACGAGAATGGCAGTTGCCCTTGCGGGGGCTTGGGCGCTTGGGTGCGCGATCGTGGCGAACGGAGAGCCGACGGCGGACGGTCTCCTGTCCTGGAAGGGCCGATCCGCCGTCTTCCTCGGCGACTCGATCACCGACAAGTGCCATGTCGGCTGCGAGACGAACTACTGGGGCTTTCTCGCCGCGCGCATGGGCTTCTCGGCGCACGTCTACGGCAAGAACGGCTGGCAGACGGACGGGATACCGAAACAGGTCGCCTGGGCCCATGACGAGCTGGGCGAGAATGTGGACGCCGTCTTCATGCTGATCGGCACGAACGACTACAACGCAGGGGTGCCGCTCGGCGAGTCGTATGTGCAGTCGACGGAAGCCGTGAACCGGAACGGACAGCCGGTCGAGCTGAAGAAGCGCGAGCCGTCGTTCGACACGGCGACGTTCTGCGGGCGCCTCAATGTCGCGCTGCGGACAATCAAGACGACGTTCCCCCAGGCGCAGGTCGTCGTGATGACGCCGCTCCATCGCGGGTTCGCCGAGTTCGGCCCCAAGAACGTCCAGCCGGACGAACGCTATGCGAACGTGCGGGGGCTTTTCATTGACGACTACGTGCGATGCGTCCGCGCGGCGGCCGCGATCTGGAGCTCGCCCGTCATCGACCTCTACGCCGAGGCGGGGCTGCTGCCGAACGAGCCGGCCTACGCCGCCTGCTTCGCGCGCGGCGGCAAGGGCGATTCGCTTCATCCGTCGACCGTCGGGCACGAACGCCTTGCGCGCGTCATCGCGGCGCGCCTTGCGTCGCTCCCGCCGACGTTCCGTCGTTGACGCGCCTCCGCAGAACCGGCTGATTTTTGGTACAATATGCGCTCGTCTCCGGGTGCCGGGGGCGCATGGGGCGCCCCGGCTGAGAGAAGACCGGTGAAACCTGAACGGGATAATGCCCGCGTAGGAAAGGATAGGGACACATGACGCAACTGCAGGCGGCCCGCAAGGGCCTTGTGACCGAGGCGATGAAGGTCGTCGCGGCAGACGAGGGCGTGGACGCGGAGGCCGTGCGGGCCGCCGTCGCGCGCGGGGAGGCCGTGATCCCCCTGAACGTTCACCACGCGAACGCGCACCCCGTTGGCGTCGGGCGGCTCTTCCGCACGAAGATCAACGCGAACCTCGGCCGCAGCGTCACGCACTCCGGGCGCGGCGACGAGCTGGAGAAGCTCGCCATCGCCGTCAAGGCGGGCGCCGACTTCGTGATGGACCTCTCCGTCGGCGAGGACATCCGCGCCATCCGGCAGGGGATGCTCGACGCGAGCGACCGCCCGCTCGGCACGGTGCCGGTCTACGAGACGATCTCGCGGCTGGCGGGCGACATCCCGCACATGGACCCGACCTTCCTGCTGGACGTCATCCGCGCCCAGGCCGAGCAGGGCGTGGACTTCATGACGCTGCACGCCGGGCTGCTCCTCCGGGACATCCCGCTCGCGATGAGGCGCAAGATGGGCATCGTCTCGCGCGGCGGCTCGATCATGGCCGAGTGGATGATGGAGAACAAGTCGGAGAACCCGCTCTACGTGAACTGGGACAAGGTGATGGACATCCTCGTCGAGCATGACGTGACGGTCTCGCTCGGCGACGGCCTGCGCTCCGGCTGCCTCGCGGACGCCTCCGACGCCGCGCAGTTCGCCGAGCTGTCGGTCCTGGGCGAGCTGGTCGACCGCTGCCGCGCGCGCGGCGTGCAGGTGATGGTCGAGGGGCCGGGGCACATCCCGTTCAACCAGATCCAGATGAACATGGAACGCGAGCAGGAAGTCTGCAAGGGCGCGCCGTTCTACGTGCTCGGGCCGGTCGTGACGGACATCGCGCCCGGCTACGACCACATCGTGTCCGCGATCGGCGCGACGGCGGCGGCGACCTACGGGGCGTCGCTCCTCTGCTACGTCACGCCCGCCGAGCATCTGGGGCTGCCGGACGGCCAGGAGGTGCACGAGGGGTGCATCGCCTACCGGATCGCCGCGCACGCGGGCGACGTCGCGCGCGGCCTGCCCGGCGCGCGGGCGCGTGACGACCGCATGGCCGAGGCGCGGCGGAACTTCTGCTGGGACGAGCAGTTCGCGGCCGCCCTCGACCCCGAACGGGCGCGGGCGCGCTGGCTCAAGACGCGCGCGCTTTCGGACGAGGCCCACGGCGACGACCACTGCTCGATGTGCGGCAAGGAGTTCTGCGCCGTGCGCACCTCGCGCCGCATCCGCGAACTGGCGGAGAATCGCGCTTCGTGATGCGGCTGCCGCGCAATTGGGTGGACGGTTTTTTGGTATAATGCGCACATGATCGAATTGAGCGAGACACAGCGGAAGGCGATCGCGAACGGCCTGACGGCCGTCTCGGTCGCCGTCGTCCTGACTTTCGTCGCGGCCGTCGCGTGGGGGCTCCTGAAGGCGCTCGCGTTCGCCTCGGCGGCGATCGTGCCGGTGCTGTTCGGGTTTTTCCTCGCGCTTTTCTTCAAGCCGTATTACCTCTGGTGGAAGGGCGTCCTGAAGAACCCGTCCCTCGCGCTCGTCGTCATGCTGCTGACGGTCTTCCTGCCGGTCGGCTTCCTGCTCTGGTACGCGGGGGCGGTGATGATCGACCAGGTCTCGAACCTCATCGCGCAGGGCCCGGCGCTGCTGCGCCAGGTGGTCGGCTGGTTCCAGACGACGTTCCCGAAGCTCCATGCGCTGCTCGCGCAGTTCGGCTGGCCGGACGACCTCGGCGACGTCTACACGAAGTACGGCGCGACGGCCCTCAAGGCGGGGACGAGCGCGCTCAAGTGCCTGACGGGCGTCCTCTCGGCGCTCGTCACGCTCATCTTCTTCGTCTTCTTCCTGATGACGAAGGACCGCCGCGGGCGCGAGCTGGTCGGGCACCTGCCGTTCCTGAAGCCGGAGACGCGCGACTTCCTCGCCGCGCAGGTCGACGCCTTCATCGACATCCTCGTCTCGTTCTTCCAGCGGCAGACGGTCATCTGCCTCATCGAGGGCGTCCTCTACGGCACGGGCTTCTGGCTCGTCGGGCTGCCGTACGGGTTCCTTGTCGGGTTCGCGCTCGGCGTCCTGAACCTCATTCCGCTTTTCGGCTCGGTCATCTGCCTGCCGGTCGCGTTGCCGCTCGCCTACTTCCCGCACGGCGGCTCGCTGACGCGGCTGCTGCTCGTGCTGGGCGTGTGGCTGGCGGGGCAGCTCCTCGACGGCTACCTCATCACGCCGCGCATCCAGGGGAACAAGACGGGGCTTGGCTATGCGGGCGTCATCTTCAGCTTCTTCTTCTGGTCGATGGTACTGGGCCCGGTGCTCGGCATGCTGCTCGCGATTCCGCTTTCGGCCTTCTGCGTCGTCCTCTGGCGTGCGGTCAAGGCGAAGTACATCCGCCCTGTCGTCTGACCATGCTTCACGTCATTGCCACGCCCATCGGAAACCTCGGAGACCTCTCGCCGCGTGCCGTCGAAGCGTTCAGGGCGGCAGCCGTCATCGCCTGCGAGGACACGCGCCGCACCTGGCAGCTGCTGACGCACTTCGGCATCCCGCGTCCGCCCGAAATGTTCTCGTACCGGCAGGGAAACGAGGCGCGCATCACCGAGAAGGTCCTGGCGGACCTCGTGTCCGGCAAGGAGGTCGCGCTCTGTTCGGACGGCGGCTACCCCGGCATCTCCGATCCCGGCTACCGCCTGATCCGCACCTGTGCGCAGCAGGGCGTCGCCTATGAGGTGATTCCCGGCGCGAGCGCGGTCAACGTCGCCCTGCTGATGAGCGGGCTCTCGACGTCGTCGTTCACCTTCCGCGGCTTCCCGCCGCGCGGACCGGGGGCTCTCCGCAACTGGTTTCGGGAGGATGCGGACAAGGAACATACGCTCGTCTGCTACGAGTCGCCGTTCCGGATCGCCGCGACGCTGGAGGCGGCGCTGGATGCGCTCGGCGACCGGGAGGCCGCCGTCTGCATCGAGCTGACGAAGCTCCACGAACGCGTGTCGCGCGGCTATCTCTCCGATCTTGTGCGGGAATACAAGGGCGCGACGGTGAAAGGGGAGGTCGCCCTCGTCATTGCGGGCAACAACCCGAAGTTCCTGCGCGCGGAGGCGTCGGCGTGATTGTCCTGGGCATCGACACGTCGCTCCGCTCGACGGGCTACGGCATCTTGGAGGTGCAGGGCTCGCGGCTCGTGATGCGGGACTGCGGCAACATCAAGAATGCGCCAAAGCTGCCGCTCACGGGCTGTCTTCGGGCCATTCACGCGAAGGTTTCCGAGCTGATCGCGACGTTCCGGCCGGACGTGATGGCGATCGAGTCCGTCATCTACGGCAAGAACGCGGGGACGATGCTCGTCCTCGGCGAGGCGCGCGGCGCGGTGCTGACGGCGGCGGCGGATGCGGAGCTGCCTGTCTACGAATACGAGCCGCGCCGGATGAAGAAGGCGATCTGCGGCAATGGCCTTGCGGAGAAGGAGCAGATCCAGCGGATGATCAAGACGCTTTTGTCCCTGCCCGAACTGCCGCAGAACGACGCGGCGGACGCATTGGGCCTCGCCATCTGCCAGGCCCATTCACATTCGCGCCTTTCTCTGGAGAAACCGATATGAACGAAAAGGACGCAAAACAAGCGGATTTGCGCGAATACGAGCTTTCTGGCATCGAGAACATCGTGCGCGGCGTCTGCGTGATGAATGGCCACGTCCTCCTGTGCCGTCCGAAAAAGGGCGGCTACACCTACCTGCCGGGCGGACACATTGAGTTCGGCGAGACGTCGCGAGCCGCGCTCGTCCGCGAGATGAAGGAGGAGACGGGGCTGGACGCCGAAGTGGGCGGCTTTCTCGGCGTCGTCGAGAGCCAGTTCGAGCAGCACGGCAAGCCGCATTGCGAGATTTCGCTCGTCTATCGGCTGACGTTGGGGGCCTGTCCCTCCAAACTGGGGGCCTGCCCCCAGGCGATTCCCCGGGCGGTCGGGGCCTGTCCCCACGCGGACGACCGGGGCCTGTCCCCAAAGTCCGGGGGCCTGTCCCCACAGTTGTCGACGGTAGTGGCGCAGGAGGACTGGATTGAATTTGTCTGGTGGCCGATTGTAAAATTAAGCGAATCTGGACTTTTGCCGAAAGAAATGGCAAAATATGTTGAATAGTCTTTTGTCGTGTGCCCTGTGTCCGCATCGTTGCGGCGTGGATCGCCGGTCTGGGGACAGACCCCCGATTTGTGGGGACAGGCCCCAGCAAGGTGGAGACAGGCAAGACGGGGACAGGCCCCGAGGGTTCTGCGGAGCGGGGGACAGGCCCCGTGTGTTCCGTTGGGGGCCGCACTTCGGCGAGGAGCCGCCGATTACGGGCGAACGCGGTTCGGGCTGCGTCTTCTTCTCGCGCTGCACGATGAAGTGCCTCTACTGCCAGAATTCGCCGTGGAGCTGGAAAGGCGAGGGGACAGACCTCACGGTGCCGGGGTTGGCGGACATCCTTCGCGACTTGGCCGTCAAGGATCGGGTCGAGAACTGGAATCTCGTCTCGCCGACCCCCTACCTGCCGTTCATTCGCGAGGCGGCTGAGATCTTGAAGAAAGAGGGCGTTTCGCTCCCGTTTGTGTGGAATTCGTCCGGCTATGAGCGCGTCGAGACGTTAGAATCCTATGCGGAACTTTGTGCGTGCGCGCTGTTCGACCTGCGGTATGCGCAGAATGCGACGGCAATACGGTATTCGTCCGCACTCGGCTATGTTGAGGCGGCGCGTGACGCCGTCCGATGGGCGTGGATGAGAACGCCGTGCGGAAAATCTTCTCTGCCACGCCTCGTCGTGCGCATTCTCGTCCTGCCGGGGCTGGCGGACGAGGCGATCGAGAACTTGGCGTGGCTGGCGACGGAACTCTCGAACGAGATTCCCGTTTCGATCATGGCACAGTACACGCCGGCGTACAAGGCCCTGGAGACGCCTCCCCTCAACCGTTCGGTGACGCGCGACGAGTATGAGGCGGTGACGGCGGCGGCGGCGGACTTCGGCTTCGAGAACGGCTGGATTCAGGGCTATGAGGCGTCAGATCCGAAGCTCGCGCTCCTTGGCGAGAACATGACAGCCGACCACGGCACCGTCCGGTAATTTTTGATATACTACGCACCCATATGAAAAACAAGAAACTGTTTTTGGTGGCCGCCACAGCGATGTGTGCGGCGGGTGTTTTTGCGGCGCATGAGGGCGGGCCCCCGCCGCCCTATCCGAACTTCGGTCTGCCCCGTGTGGAAGAGATGATGTTCCTCGTCCTGCAGATCGGCGTCATCATCTTTGCGGCGCGCCTCGGCGGGGCGATCGCGTCGATTCTGAAGCTGCCGTCCATTCTCGGCGAACTTGCGGCCGGCATCGTGATCGGCCCGTGGGCGCTCGGCGGCATCGGCTTCGGCGACGGACTCTTCGCGTCGGGCCTCTTCCACGGCGCGGCGCTGCGCGAGATTGCGAAGGAGACGGGGCATGCGTTTGACGCGACCTCGCCCGCGCTCTACGGCATCGCGACGCTCGCCTCGGTGATTCTCCTGTTCCTGTCCGGCCTCGAGACGAACCTGAAGCTCTTCCTGCGCTACTCGTTCGTCGGCCTCATGGTCGGCCTCGGCGGCGTGATCGTCTCGTTCCTGTTCGGCGACCTCTGCGCGGTCTACCTGCTGCCGGAGTTCTTCGAGCACTTCGCCTACCTGAAGGGCCTGCCGCTTGCGGAGGCGATGACGAAGGAGGCGCCGCTCTACATGGGCATCATGTCCACGGCGACGTCGGTCGGCATCACGGCGCGCATCCTCTCCGAGAAGAAGCAGATGGACTCCGAGGAGGGCGTGACGATCATGGCGGGCGCCGTGATCGACGACGTCCTCGGTCTCATCGTGCTGGCGATCGGCAACGGCATCATCGTCGCGAACCACGCGGCGGCGAAGGCCGGCGGCGCGGCGGGCGCGATGGACTGGGGCGCGATCGGCCTCGTCGCCCTGAAGGCGTTCGGCGTCTGGCTCGGCGCGACGGCGATCGGGCTCCTCGCGGCGCGCTGGATCGCGAAGTTCCTGAAGGCGGCGTTCAAGAGCCCCGTCGTCATCGCGACGATGGCCTTCGGCCTCGCGCTCGTCCTCGCGGGCTTCTTCGAGTTCATGGGCCTCGCGATGATCATCGGCGCGTACGTGATGGGCCTCGCGCTCTCGCGCACCGACCTCAAGCACCCGATCCAGGAGATGCTGACGCCCGTCTACACGTTCCTCGTGCCCGTCTTCTTCTGCTCGATGGGCATGATGGTCGACGTCTCGGCGCTCTGCTCGAAGCCGGTCCTCGTCTTCGGCGGCGTCTACACGGCGCTTGCCGTCGCGGCGAAGGTGATCGGCTGCATGGTCCCCTCGCTCTGCTGCGGCTTCAACCTGCTGGGCGGCCTGCGCATCGGCGCGGGCATGGTGCCGCGCGGCGAGGTCGCGCTCATCATCGCGGGCCTCGGCCTGTCGAGCGGCTTCCTCACGCAGGAGATCTTCGGCATCGGCATCCTGATGACGCTCGTCACGACGGTCGTCGCGCCGCCCGCGCTCGTCGGGCTGTTCGCGCCGAAGCGCCGGGGCGTGCGGCACCCGAAGCAGAGCCACGACAACTCGCGTCCCGTCGTCTTCGAGCTCTCGACGCCGGAAGTCGCCGCGCTCGTCCTGGACAAGCTCGTCGCGGAGTTCCGCGAGGAGGGCTTCTTCACCTCGCTCCTGTCGAAGGAGGACAGCATCTGGGAGATCGCGATGGACAACATGGAGCTCTCGGTCGAGCGCGAGGGGAACGTGATCAAGGTCTCGTGCACGCCGGCGGAGGAGGCGATCGTCATGACGGCGTGGATGGAGGTCGCCTCCGAGATGAACGACCTGGCGCGCCAGATCGCCAAGCCCATCCGCCGCGAGGACGTCGACCGGATGCTGACGGCGGATGCGCCGGGGGCGGCCAAGCCACGCCACTCGGGCGTCGGCCGCCACCTCCAGCACTTCGTGATGCTGCCGAAGTTCAAGGCGGCGTCGAAGCGGGAGGCGATCGAGAAGATGGTCGCCGAGATCGCGGCGGCGTGCCCGTCGCACGTGAAGGACGTCAAGGAGGCGACGGCGGCGGTCCTCCGGCGCGAGGCGTCGATGCCGACCGGCCTCGACCACGGCATCGCCGTGCCGCACGGCCGGTGTTCGGAGGTGGAGGGCATCGTCGGCGCGGTCGCGATCCTCGACAACGCGGGCACGGCGAACGGCTGCATCCCGGACTACGAGACGATCGACAACTCGCCGCTGTCGATCATCGTCCTCACGATCGCGAACGACTCGACGCAGACGCCGTACCTGCAGCTGATGAGCTTCATCTCGAAGGCCCTGCGCGGCGACAACGGCTACGAGAAGCTCGCGCAGTGCACGACGGCGGAGGAGATGCGCAAGTTCTTCAAGAGCGTCAAGTGAGTCAGGCGACCATTGCCGCGATTGCGACCGCGCCCGGCCCCGCCGGGGTCGCGGTCGTGCGCGTTTCGGGGCCCGAGGCGTTCGCCGTCGCCGCGCGCCTGACGCGCGGACGCTTCGCGCCTCCGTCCGGGGCCTTGCCGCAGGCGCGCGTCTGCGCGCTGTTCGGCGCGGCGGGCGAGAAGATCGACGGGGCCGTCGTCCTCGCCTTCCGCGCGCCTCGTTCCTACACGGGCGAAGACGTCGTCGAGTTCCAGTGCCACGGCGGGGCGGTCACGCCGCGCCGCGTGCTGGAGGCCTGCTTCGCCGCCGGGGCGCGGCTTGCGCGGCGCGGCGAGTTCACCGAGCGCGCGTTCCTGAACGGCAAGCTCGACTACGGCCAGGCGGAAAGCGTCCTTGACCTCATCCAGGCGAAGACCGCGCGCGCGGCGGACGCCGCGCTCGACGGCCTTGCCGGGCGCCGCGCGCGCGCGCACCGCGACCTCTACGACCGTGCGCTCGCCCTGTCGGCCGAGCTGGAGCATGCGCTCGACGTCGACGAGGGCGAACTGCCCAAGAGCTTCTTCGCGTCGGTGCGCACGTCGCTTGCCGCGCTCGACGCGGCGCTCGGCGCGGCGGCGGCGCGCGTCCGTGCGGGGCGCATCTTGCGCGACGGCGCGCGGGTCGTCCTCGCCGGGCCGCCGAACGCCGGCAAGAGCTCGCTCCTGAACGCGCTCCTGGAGGAGAGCCGCGCGCTCGTGAGCGACGTGCCGGGCACGACGCGCGATTCGGTCGAGGCGTGGCTCGACCTGGACGGCTGGCCGATTCGACTCATCGACACGGCGGGCCTGCGCGCGACGGACGACGCGGTCGAGGCCGCCGGCGTGAAGCGCGCCGAAAGGCTGATCGCCGAAGCCGACGTGGTCATTTCCTTGGGCGGTCAGCCTTTGTCCGCTGCTGGCTGTCCGCTGTCCCTCTCGTCTTTTCCGTCCCTCCTCCCCATCCACCCCAAGTGCGACCTGGGGCGCGGCGAAGGGCTGAACGTCTCGGCGAAGACGGGCGAGGGGCTGGACGAGCTCAGGCGGGCGATTGTGTCCGCGCTCGAGCGGCGGGCGGCGTCCGCCGCGTCCGAAGGGTCGTCCGACGCGCCCGACGACCGGGCCTTGTCCGTCCTCTGCGCGGCGCGCCAGCATCTTGCGTCCTTTGTGTCCGACGCGCCGCTCGACCTTGTCTTGGCGGGGAACGCGGTGCGCGCGGCCGCCGAATCGCTTGGCGCGCTCGTCGGCGCGACCTACTCGGCCGACCTGCTCGACAGCCTCTTCGCGCGCTTCTGCGTCGGCAAGTGAGCGACTTGACAGATTCGCCAAATAAAGCCATAATAATCGCCACCATGAGTTACTTTGTCATGATATTGGTCGGTGCGGTGCTGGTGAACAACTTCGTTCTCAGCCGCTTTCTCGGCTGCTGTCCGTTCCTCGGCGTCTCGAAGAGGACCGAGACGGCGCTCGGCATGTCCGGCGCGGTCGTCTTCGTCATGACGGTCGCCGCCGCCGTGACGTGGTGCCTCGACCACTGGCTGCTGCAGCCGAACGGGCTCGGCTACATCCACACGCTCGCGTTCATCCTCGTCATCGCCGCGCTCGTGCAGTTCATCGACATCGCGATGAAGCGGTTCCTGCCGCCGCTCCATGCCGCGCTCGGGATCTTCCTGCCGCTCATCACGACGAACTGCGCCGTCCTCGGCGTCGCGGAGATCAACTGCAAGCAGGGGACGGGCTTTTTCGAGTCGGTCTTCTTCTCGTTCGCGGCGGCGGTCGGCTTCGGCGTCGCGCTGCTGATCTTCTCGGGCATCCGCGAGAAGCTCGCCCACGCCGATCCGCCGCACTGCTTTCGCGGCATCGCGGTCGCCCTCGTCACGGCGGGCCTCCTCTCGCTCGCGTTCATGGGCTTCTCGGGGCTCGTGAAGCTGCCGTACTGAGAAGGTACAGAAAGTTTAGAAGGTTTGGGAGGTTTGGAATGACAACAGCCATTCTCATCATCGCAGGCATCGGACTGGTCGCGGCGGTCACGCTGGCGGTCGCCGACAGGTATCTTTCGGTCCGCGAGGACCCGCGCATCGGGCTCGTGACGGCGGCCCTGCCGGGCGCGAACTGCGGCGGGTGCGGCTTCGCCGGCTGCGACGGCTACGCGCGCGCGCTTGTCGCCGGCACAGCGCCGAACGGGGCGTGCGCGGCGGGCGGCGAGGCATGCGCGGCGGCGGTCGCGAAGATCCTCGGCGTCGCGGCGACGGCGACGGAACGGCGCGTCGCGCTCGTCAGGTGCTGCGGCACGCGCTCGGAGACGATCCGCGTCGGCGACTACAACGGCATCTGCGACTGCGCGGTCGCGGCGGCGACGGCGGGCGGCGACAAGGGCTGTACGTATGGCTGTCTCGGCTACGGGGCGTGCGCGAACGTCTGCCCGAAGCACGCGATCTCGGTCGTGGACGGGCTCGCGAAGGTCGACAAGCGGCTTTGCATCGGGTGCGGCAAGTGCGTGACGGCGTGCCCGAGGAGGCTCATCGAGCTCGTGCCGGCGTCCGCCATGATCCACGTCCTCTGCGCGAACCCCGAGAAGGGGCCGGTCGTCCGCAAGGTCTGTGGCGTCGGGTGCCTGGGCTGCCATCTCTGCGAGAGGAATTCCGGCGGCAAGGAGGCGAACCACTTCATCTTCCAGGGCTTCCTCGCGAAGGTCAACTACGCGAGCCCGCCGACGGACGAGCAGGTCGCCGCGAAGTGCCCCGCGAAGTGCATGGCCGTCGATCCCCACTTCGAGACGGGACATTGAGCGCGGAGCGGCGAAAGAGAGGGGAAAGGAGGGCGCATGAAGATCGAGAACGAGCTGAAGAAGGCCGAGCGGTTCGAGACAAGGATATTCTTTGAAATGTCACGCAGGATGTATGCGGATTCCGTGACGCAGTGCGACCCCTTGTACGACATCGCGTTTGCGAAGACAGGAGGGTTTCGCAATCCCGTGACGCCTGCGATGGTCTTGGAGGACAGCCGCATCATCAAGGTGCTTCGGTATTGCATGCTGCCCGTCCTGAGCCAGATGAAGCTTGGCCAGCTGGTCGGTCTGGACACGACGGCGCCATTCGAGGAGAACATCATCGACAGGGGCGCGCGCTTCGCCGAGCTGAAGAAGGTCGCGCCCGCGTTATGCCGCCTCGTCAACGACTGGCTGGATTCGCAGCGATTCCTCTGGCTTCAGGAATCGTTGGCGGGCAAAGACCTTGCCCTCGCGGAACTCTACGCAAAGAAGTGGACGTGTTCCCTCCTCGCCAATCAGAACTCGGCGACGGCCTTCCGCAACTGGCGAAAGGAGCTTCAGGAGACGACGGCGGCGGAGGCCATCGTCAAGGCCGGGTATGCCTCGGTTCAGACGCGGCGAATCGTCACGTCTGCCGACGACCTGCTGGCCGGGCAGTACAGCCGGGAGTGCCGCGTCAAGGGCCGGAACGTCCAGAAGGTCGACCTGGTGGTTCGCCTCAAGGCGAGCGGACGGTTGATGCTGATCGAGGCCAAGGCCATTGGCGTGAGGATCGACGCGTTCAAGCGCGTCAAGGAATGCCGCGAGAAGTTCGATGACTGGAAAAGCCAGTTCGGCGACGGCATCGTGTGCGCCGTCGTCCTTTCGGGATTTGTTCCGCAGAAGGAGTACGAGTCGCTTCTGCACGAAGGAGGGCTTGTTTTCTGGGAACACGGCATCGACTCGCTCTCCGCCTTTTTGAGGACGCATTGACATGACGGCCGTCAGCATCTTCACGGGAGCCGGAGGGCTTGACATCGGCGTCGAAAGGGCCGGTTTCGACGTTCTCTCGACACTGGAGATCCACCCGTCCTATTGCGCGACGGTGCGGAACATGAAGGCGAAAGGGGTGCGGATTCCCGATGCGGGCCGGACGTATTTTCAGGACGCGAGGGTCATCGAGGGCGATATCCGCGAAATGACGGCGAAAGACCTCCTCGGCCGCCGAAAGTCCGTGGATTGCCTTGTGGGCGGCCCGCCGTGCCAGGCGTTTTCGAGCGCCGGGAAGCAGAACTCGATCTTCGACGAGCGCGGCACGCTGGTCTACGAGTACCTTCGGATTCTCAAGGAACTCAAGCCGAAGGTCTTTCTCTTTGAGAACGTCCGTGGCCTTGTCACGGCGAAAGGCGCGAAAGACGAGCCGGGCGAAGTCCTCAAGGGGCTGCTTGGAATGTTTCAGAAGCTGGGCTACAGCTGCCGCGCAAAGCTTCTGAACGCGGCCGACTACGGCTCGCCGCAGCGGCGCGTCCGCTGTTTCATCGTTGGCTCGGCGATTGCGGCCGCGCCGGGATTCCCCGCGCCGACGCACGATGAGTATCCCTTCGACTCGCTTCTCCCGTCCGAACGCCGCAAGCCCTGGGTCACTCTCGGCGACTATCTTGCCGAGCATGCGGACAACGACACGTCGCACTGGATCCTGCCGACGGAAAGGCTGCGCGCGGCTCTTTCGGACATTCCGGACGGAAAAGGACTGAGGAGCAAGGGCGTGAAGGAGGCCACGCGCCCCGGCGGTCATTGGGGATATCAGCAGGGGACGTTCATTGCCGACCGGGCGAAGCCGGCCCGCACCGTGACGGGGTCGTCGAGCCAGGACTGGATTCGCCTTGAAGACGGCACGCTTCGCCGCCTCACGTTGCGCGAGGTGGCGGGTTTGCAGGGCTTTCCGCCCGAATGGGAGTTTGCGGGATCGACCGCCGACCAGTACCAGCAGGTCGGGAATGCCGTCCCCGCCGTCTTCGGCGAGGTCTTGGGGCGAACGCTCGGGGATTACCTGTCCGGCGGATGGAAAACGTGCCCGCGCGCCAACGACCTTGACATTTCCGATGAAATCGAACGGTCGATTCGCTACACGAAGTATGACAACATGAAGAACGGCGCCTACCGCGCCCGTGCGAAGCGGAGCGCCTAAAATGATCCTGAAGCATCGAGACACGGAGGTCTTGCGGTTCGAGTGGATCGAGCCGGAGGGCGTTCGCATCGTCTCGGTGAACGAGCGGGCGACGCGCTTCCTGCCGCTTGACCTGCATGGCCAGGCGACGGACGAGGGCCTGTGGCGTTGGCTCAAGCACCGTGCCGTGCCGAAGCACCGTGCCTACATAGCGCAATTCCTGTCGCATCTTGGAATCCGAAATGGCGATTTGCGTGGAATTTTGGGCTTTTCACGCGGCCTTTCGTTGAATGACGTCCATTGGATGGCGGAAGACGATGACAAGTCCCTCTGGAAGAGCATAAACCTCTATGCCAATCCGTTCTCGGAAACCTTGGCCTACATGGCGTTTACGGGCGGCGACGGAACGGTGACGATGGGATCGACTTCGCCAGAGCTGACGACGAACGGCATGCTCGCGAAATGTTGGCGGCGTCTGGACGGAATGCCCGTCTTGTTCAAGGGAGGAACGGAAGGCGCGGCGAATTCCGGCTTTGAGCCGTATTCCGAATTCTACGCAGCGCAGGTTGCCGAGGCGATCGGGCTTGATCATGTCCCCTATGGGCTCTCGAAGTTCAAGGGGCGCCTTTGCTCGACATGCGCGGCGTTCACAAGCGATCGGTATGGGTATCTCTCGGCGGGACGCTACATGACACGCGAGGCCGCGCTGTCGGATTCGCGTTTTGCGGACATTTTCTTCTTTGACGCGCTTATCTGCAACCCTGACCGACATCTTGGGAACTTCGGCTATCTTGTGGACAATGACACGAACGAGATTGTCAGGGCGGCGCCAATCTTCGACAACGGATACGGACTCTTCTCCCTGGCTCTTTACAAAAACAAGTACAAGGACGAATTTGCCGATCTTGCGGGATTTGCCGCCGCTCGCACACCGGCACTCTACCATCCGTGGCTCAACATTCCGGGCGGAATCACCGCGCGAATGAAATCCCTTGCGCTGAAATTGCGAGGCTTTCGCTTTCGGCGGCACGCGCATTACAACCTGCCAACGGAACGTCTGCGAATCCTCGAGGATTTTCTCCAGAGACGCATTTCGGAAATTGCTGAATACGGCAGTGGAAATCATGAAAAATGTCAGATACCGTCACATGGTTGCACTATAAAAACCAAAAATGAGCGCACGGATTGCACTATAAACAGGCAGTTGGACGGAGAATTCGCTGATCGCGTGAAACTGAACCTGAAAGCGGATCCGTTCATCACGATGGATGAATTGGCGGACATCCTGCGAGTATCAAGACGAACGGTGTCAAATGAACTCAAGAGGCTTTCAGATTCAAATCAGATTCAGCGCGTGGGGTCGAGAAAGACAGGTTACTGGAAAGTCATTTTATAACAATCATTTTTAGATATGAAATCCGAATTTCAGTTGAGATATCGTCAAAAATTGGCGCAGAGGTGCCGATGGAATGATGTGAATTTGGCGCAGAGAGAAAGGACGCTATGAAAACCGTTAGAAGCACGTTTCGGTTCAAGGGTGGCGTTCACCCCGACTACAACAAGGAACTCGCGCGCGGCAAGGCGATCGAGACGATGCCGTGTCCGGCGGAACTCGTCATCTCGATGAGCCAGCACCTCGGCGCGCCGGCGAAATGCGTCGTGAAGGCGGGCGACTATGTCGTGAAGGGCCAGCTCCTCGGCGAGCGCAACGGGTTCATCTCCGTGCCCGTCTACGCGAGCGCGAGCGGGCTCGTCAAGGCCGTCGAGCCGCGCCTCGGTCCGGCGGGCGGCAAGGCACCGGCTGTCATCCTCGACACGACCGCCCCCGCACCGGATGAGCCGGCGCCAAACCTAAAGCCTGAAACCTTAAACCTCCCCCCCCTCGACTGGCGGACGGCGAGCCGCGAGGAGCTGCTCGCGCGCGTCAACGACGCGGGCGTCTGCGGCATGGGCGGCGCGGGCTTCCCGACTTCCGTGAAGCTGAATCCGCCGCCGGGCAAGCGCTGCGAGTACCTTGTCGTCAACGGCGCGGAATGCGAGCCGTATCTCTGCGCCGACTTCCGGCTCATGCTCGAGCGCGCGGACCGCGTGCGCCTGGGCGTCGAGATCCTGCGCAAGATCCTCGGCGGCTGCGCGGTGCGCATCGCCGTCGAGGCGAACAAGCCCGAGGCGATCGCCGCGCTGGAGAAGGCGTTTGCGGACGTCGACGGCAACGTCGAGATCGTCGTCCTGCCGGTCCTCTATCCGCAGGGCTCCGAGAAGCACCAGATCTACGCGACGGTCGGGCGCGTCGTGCCCGAGCCGCCCGCGCTGCCGATCGACGTCGGCTGCGTCGTCGAGAACGTCGGCACGGTGGCGGCCGTGGCGGACGCGGTCGAGAAGGGGCAGATCCTCCTCTCGCGCGTGACGACCGTCTCCGGCGACGCGGTCCGCGAGCCGAAGAACATCGAAGCGCCGCTCGGCACGAGGTACGCCGACCTCGTCGCGTTCTGCGGCGGAGAGACGGAGCCGCCCGCGAAGGTGATCTCGGGCGGCACGATGATGGGCTTCGCCGTGCCGAGCCTGGAGATCGCGACGACGAAGACGACGTCGGGGCTTCTGCTCCTCTCGAAACGGCGCGTCTTCCAGTACTCGTCGCAGGCGTGCATCAACTGCGGACGCTGCGTGCGGGCGTGCCCGATGAACCTCAACTCGGCCGAGATCGCGAAAGCCGTCGAGGCGGATGACATCGCCTCCGCCGAGGCGGCGCACGTGATGAGCTGCATCGAGTGCGGCGCCTGCAGCTTCAGCTGCCCCGCGTACCGTCCCATCACCCAGTCCTGCCGCCGGGCGAAGGCCTCGATCCGCGCGCGTCTCGCCGCCGAGAGGGCGAAAGCCGCGGCCGCGAAGCCAGCCTAAGCGTTCGATACGTCCTGTTCGTCCGATCAGTCCCGTTTGTCCTCTCTCTTCAACCCCTTCGACCCCATGAAACCGAAAGACACAGCCGAACACTACATCCTGAGCTCGTCGCCGCACGCGCACGCGAAGACCTCCGTCTCGCGCATCATGCTCGACGTGATCGTCGCCCTGCTGCCGACGACGGCGGCCGGCATCTGGTTCTTCGGGATGCCCGCCGTCTGGACGATCGCGACGTGCGTCGCGACGTGCCTCGTCACGGAGGCCCTCTGCCGTCTCGCGATGAGGCGCGAGAGCACGCTCGGCGACCTCTCGGCCGTCGTGACGGGACTCCTCCTCGCGCTCAACCTGCCGGCGGGCCTGCCCCTCTGGATGGCCGTCGTCGGCTCGGTCTTCGCCATCGGCGTCGCCAAGCAGGTCTTCGGCGGCCTCGGGATGAACCCGTTCAACCCGGCGCTCGCCGCGCGCGCGTTCATGCTCATCTCGTTCACGGGCCCGATGACGACGTGGCTCAGGCCCCTCTGGTGGAAGGCGCCCGAGGCGATGACGACGGCGACGCCGCTGGCGGCGATGAAGCGACTCTACGGCTGCGACGTCGTCACGCAGGCGACGCCGCACGTCGAGAAGGCCCTGTCGGGACTGCCGAGCCTGTGGGACCTCCTCGTCGGCAACATGCCCGGCTGCATCGGCGAGGTCTCGACGCTCGCGCTCGCGCTCGGCGCGGCGTACCTGCTCGCCCGCAAGGTGATCACCTGGCACATCCCCGTCGCCTTCCTCGTCACGGTCTGGCTCTACGCCTATTTCGCGGGCGGCGCGCCGGCGCATCTCCAGGTGCTCACGGGCGGCGCGATGATCGGCGCGTGCTTCATGGCGACGGACTACGTCACCTCGCCGACGACGAGCCTCGGCAAGGTGATCTTCGGCTGCGGGTGCGGACTTCTCTGCATGGTGATCCGCCAGTTCGGCGCGTACCCGGAAGGCTGCTCGTTCGCGATCCTCGTCATGAACGCGGTCTGTCCGCTCATCAACCGCTGGACGCAGCCGAAGCCGTTCGGGAGCGTGCGGGCCCCATGTGATCCTTGAAGGCGGGCGCTTGCGGGCAGTTTGCTGCGCTCACTGTCGCCTTGGGTCCCCGGCTTCGGAATTTCCGAGCCGGGGCTTTTCATTGTGGCGGTGGCTTTTGCGGTAGGCCGCCGGGGACTGGCGGGCGTGCCGGCGGAAGAAGTGCGAGAAGTACCATGTTGAGCTGAAGCCGAGCGTGTCGGCGATCTCCCGGACCGGCAGGTCGCTGGACACCAGCAGGTTCTTCGCGCGGACGAGCCGCCGCTCAAGCTGGTATTGCAGGGGTGACAGCCCGACCTCCTTGCGAAAGAGGTAGCGGAAGGCGCGGTAGGTGAGGCCCAGCGACTGCGCAAGGGCCTCGAAGTCGACGGTCTTGCGCAGGTGGTCGGTGATGTGCGTCTGCGCCCGGAGGACGAGCGCCGACTGCGCCGCACCGGTGGCGCGCGCGGACGGGGCTTCGAGGAGGGCGGCGGCGAGAAGCATAGAGGCATGTACTCGCTCAACGGGGCGGCTCAAGGACCTCATCATCCGCGGCGGAGAGAACATCTCTCCGAAGGAGGTCGAGGACTTCCTCGGCACGATGCCGGGGGTTAAGGACGTCGCGGTCGTCGGCTGTCCCTCGAAGAAATACGGCGAACAGCCGGCGGCATTCATCATCCGTGCGGTTGGTTCCGAGATTTCGGCGCATGACGTCGCAGTCTTCTGCAAGGACAAGGTCAGTTGGTTCAAGATTCCGAAGTATGTCCACTTCCTGGACGTTTTCCCGATGACGGCGAGCCAGACGATTCAGAAGTACAAATTGCGCGAGATGGCCTATGAACTGTGGCCAGAGGCCTAAACGGTCCCTGACCAGGCACGGCGGTCCTCTCTCTCCCACAGGACCGCCGTTTTATGGTAGAATACACTCCTTTAAAAGGAGAACTTGCAATGAAGAAAGCGCTCATCACCGGCATTACGGGACAGGACGGCAGCTACCTTGCGGAACTGCTGCTCGGCAAGGGCTATGAAGTCCACGGCATTGTCCGCCGTTCGAGCTCGTTCAACACGGGGCGCATCGATCACCTCTATCAGGATCCTCATGTCAATGGCGTGAAGCTCTTCCTCCATTATGGCGATCTCGGCGACAGTTCGAATCTCATGCGCCTTGTCCATGACGTCAACCCGGACGAAGTGTACAATTTGGCGGCGCAGAGTCATGTGCGCGTATCCTTTGACTCGCCGGAGTTCACGGGCGACGTGGATGCGCTTGGCACGATGCGCCTGCTGGAGGCAATTCGCCTTGCGGGCGTGAAAACGCGTTTCTATCAGGCTTCGACCTCAGAACTTTTCGGAAAAGTGCAGGAGGTCCCTCAGAAAGAGACGACCCCGTTCTATCCGCGCAGCCCCTATGCCGTCGCGAAGCTCTACGGCTTCTGGGCGGTCAAGAACTACCGCGAGGCCTACGGTCTCCACGCCTCGAACGGCATTCTGTTCAATCACGAGTCGCCGCGGCGTGGCGAGACGTTCGTGACGCGCAAGGTGACGCGAGCCGCGAGCCGCATTAAGCTCGGCCTTCAGGACGAGCTGTTCATGGGCAACATCAGCTCCCTGCGAGACTGGGGCTATGCCGGTGACTACGTCGAGGGCATGTGGCGGATGCTTCAGCAAGATTCGCCGGACGATTACGTTCTGGCGACGGGCGAGATGCACTCGGTGAAAGAGCTTCTCGAAGAGGCGTTTGCGTACGTGGATCTCGACTGGGCGAAATACACGAGGCACGATGACCGCTACAACCGTCCGAGTGAAGTCGATCAGCTTCTTGGCGACGCGAGCAAGGCGAAGCGCGTGCTGGGTTGGGAGCCGAAAGTGACCTTCAAGGGCCTTGTCAAGATGATGATGGACGCGGACTTGGAGTTGGCGTGCAAGGAATTGGCGGTGAAGAATGCTTAAGACGGACAAGATCTTCGTCGCGGGGCATCGCGGCATGGTCGGTTCCGCCGTCTGCCGTGCGCTTGCGCGCGGTGGCTACGCAAATGTCGTGACGCGTGCCCATGCCGAGCTGGACCTTTTGGATCCGAAAGCCGTGCGGGCGTTCTATGAGGCGGAGAAGCCGGACATTGCCGTCATTGCGGCGGCGCGTGTCGGCGGCATTGGCGCGAACAGCGCGGCCAACTCGCGATTCCTCTACGAGAACGAGATGATCGCGCTCAATACGGTGTGGGCGGCGGCAGAGGCGGGCGTGAAACGCTTGCTCTTCCTTGGCTCGACTTGCATTTATCCGCGCTTGGCGCCTCAGCCGATTCCTGAAGACGCGCTTCTCACGGGCGCATTGGAGAAGACGAACGAGGGCTATGCGCTGGCGAAAATCTCGGGACTGAAGCTTTGCGAGTTTCTGCGCCGTGAACGCGGCCTTTGCTATCACTCGCTGATGCCGACGAATCTCTATGGCCCCGGCGACAATTACGACCTCGTGGGCGGGCACGTCCTGCCGACGATGATCCGCAAGTTTGAAGAGGCGCGCCAGCGGGGTGAGGCAACTGTTCCGCTGTGGGGCACGGGGACGCCGCTTCGCGAATTCTTGCATGTTGACGATCTCGCGGAGGCATGCCTGTTCGTGCTGGATCTGGAGGACCCGCCGGATCTCGCGAATGTCGGTTCGGGCGAGGAAGTCTCGATCAGAGACCTTGCGGAAAAGGTGCGCACCGCCACGGGATGCCCGGCGAAGATTGACTGGGATGCGTCAAAACCGGATGGAACGCCGCGTAAGCTCTGTGACACGACGCTGATCCGCTCGCTTGGCTGGAAGCCGCAGATCTCGCTGGATGAGGGGCTGCGCCGCACGGTCGCGTGCTTCCGAGAGGAATGCGCGACGGGACGTGTGCGCATGGCCCGCGCCGCTTCGTGAGGCAACGGAAAGGTTGAACGGCGTGCGAAGGCCTCGATCCGCGCGCGTCTCGCCGCCGAGAGGGCGAAAGCCGCGGCCGCGAAGCCAGCCTAAGCGTTCGATACGTCCTGTTCGTCCGATCAGTCCCATTTGTCCTCTCTCTCTTCTCGGGAGCGTGCGGGCCCCATGTGATCCCTGAAGGCGGGCGCTTGCGGGCAGTTTGCTGCGCTCACTGTCGCCTTGGGTCCCCGGCTTCGGAATTTCCGAGCCGGGGCTTTTCATTGTGGCGGTGGCTTTTGCGGTAGGCCGCCGGGGACTGGCGGGCGTGCCGGCGGAAGAAGTGCGAGAAGTACCATGTCGAGCTGAAGCCGAGCGTGTCGGCGATCTCCCGGACCGGCAGGTCGCTGGACGCCAGCAGGTTCTTCGCGCGGACGAGCCGCCGCTCCAGCTGGTATTGCAGGGGCGACAGCCCGACCTCCTTGCGGAAGAGGTAGCGGAAGGCGCGGTAGGTGAGGCCCAGCGACTGCGCAAGGGCCTCGAAGTCGACGGTTTTGCGCAGGTGGTCGTTGATGTGCGTCTGCGCCCGGAGGACGAGCGCCGACTGCGCCGCACCGGTGGCGCGCGCGGACGGGGCTTCGAGGATGGCGGCGGCGAGCGGCGGTACGCAGGCGGCCGCCGCGAAGGGCGTCTGCCGGGCTGTCGAGAGCAGGTCGGCGACCGTCGCCGCGAAGGTCTGCCGGATGGCTGCGTTCGCGCCGAAGACCCGGACGCCGCCGCGCCCGAACCCCGCGCCGCCGATCAGCCGGTCGGCGAGGTCGCCGCCGAAGCCGATCCAGTCCGTCGTCCAGCCCGTCTGCGGGTTCGGGCGGTAGCGGTGCCAGCAGCCCGGCGGCAGGCCGATGAGCGAGCCGGAGGTTGCTGTGACGGCGCCGTCCTTGAATTCGACCTCTCCCTCGCCCGCTTCGAGCAGGATCAGCTGCCATTCGCGCAGGGTGCGGCCGCGCTCCCACGTGAAGTAGTACTCGTCCGGGTGCTGCGGCGAGGGGAAGACGTCGCCGGGCCGGACCGTATGGTGCCCGGCGCAGGTCACGTACAGCCCCCAGTTCCTCTGCGCGGGCGTGACGGGAAAATAGCGGTAGGCGTTTTTCATGTGGCGTATTATACCAAAACGGGACTTGACGGCTGTCTTGCGGAGGCTCCGGCGCTGTCGCGCGAACACGACAAATTTCGCCGCGTCCGGAACTAAACTTGGATTCCAGAACTAAATCCTAACTTTGGGTGTTGAGCCGTTAGGGCTGTCCTC
>CAKUGW010000043.1 GCA_934654805.1 uncultured Kiritimatiellota bacterium | reverse complement strand
CGGGAAATCCGCACGTCCGGTTTGATGAGGGGGAAGTCGCATCGGCGAAGCCGAGGCGTGGGTCTCTACTCTACAAGGACTGGGTGACGGAGCCGTCCCTCGTCTCGCTCGGCGACGGGAAACTGCTGATCGTCGGACGCTGCGAGCAGGGGCTTGGCCCCCAGTTCCAGGTCACGAGCGCGGACGGCGGCCGTACGTGGAAGAAGGCGCGGACGAACATCGGCGACGTGCACGAGTCGACGCCGAGCCTCGTCTATGACGCGCGCACGGGGCTTGTCGCGAACTACTACTACCAGCGCGGCGCGCGTCGGCTCAAGCGGCGCGTTGCGCGCGCGATGGACGTCTTCGACAACCCGACGGCCTGGCCGGAGCCGGAGGTCCTCGCCGAGGGCTTCGAGCCGCGAAACTACGATGCCGGCAACGTGAACGTCACGCGGCTTCACGGGCGGTCGGACGTCTGCGCGTGGTATACGGGAACGCCGTCCAATGCGGCGGTTGTCGTGACGTCCGCGTCCGTCCCCCATCGCGCGCAACCATCCGCGCCTCGAAGCGCGCGCTGACACGGCTTCCTGGGGACAGGCCCCCGGCTTTCTGGGGACAGGCCCCCAAGCCAGTTGCGAAAAATGCAAATAAAAAGCAGCTTCTGCGCAGTTAGCTGTCGTTTTCCTGGGGACAGGCCCCGCTTGACCCTTGTATAGGAAATCAAATTGCACGAACCAGTAGTCATAAATCGTCTTCGCCAACGCCTCCAGTTCGGCGATCTTCTTGCGGTTCAGCTCGATCTTTTCGTCGATACTTCCGAGAAGGCCCGCTATAGGCAAGTTACAGACCCAAGCGGCACTATCAGATCTCAAAGATGGTTTGTGTCGTGGGCTGACGGATTTTATAAACGCATGAAAAACATTCGGCGGGATGAGGTTGACTATCTGCCGGAGGATAGGGTATACTGTCTTCGTTGCTTCTGGTGGTGTTTGTTTTTGCATAAGCCTGTAGGTTACAGGATTACGCCGCCAGTTGCAACGCTAAACATTCATCCCATTGCGAACGCAATGAGCGAATGGGATGCTAATGGAGAAGTGAGAAATGTGAAGTGAGAAATGAAAACAGGTAAAATGAAATGCAAATGAAAATGAACACGATGAACATCGGAAAACTGTTGGTGGCCGCCGTCGCGCTGGCGCTCGGCCTTTGCGGCTCGGACGCTGCGGCGGCGGCACTGAGCGTCGCCTCGCCGGACGGGAGGCTGTCGCTCGCGTTCGAGACGGACGAGGCCGGGATGCGCTGGTCGCTCGCGCGCGACGGGCGGACGCTCGTCCACCCCTCGCGGCTCGGTGTCGCGTTCGCCGTGGGGAGTCCGCTGGAGAAGGGCGCGGAGCGTCTCGCCGAGATGCGGGTGCGGAACGTCCGCCGCGCGTCGTCCGACACGACGTGGACGACGCGGCTCTCGCGGCGCGAGACGGTGCGCGACCACTTCAACGAGATGGCGGTCGAGCTGGAAGAGGCGGAGGCGCGGGCGGTGCGCGTCGGCCTCGGACAGACGGTCGTCGAGCGGCTGCCGCGCCGGATGGCGCTCGTCTTCCGAGCCTACGACGAGGGCGTCGCGTTCCGCTACGCCTTCCCCGAGCAGGCGGCGTTCGACGGCTTCGCGCTCACGGACGAGCTGACGGAGTGGCGGTTCGCGGCGGACGCGCAGGCGTGGACGACGGCCTGCGCGACGGAACGCGACCCGCAGGAGGAGCCGTACACGAGGGGACCGCTCGCGGCGGTCGACCCGAAGAAGTACGTCGGGATGCCCGTCCTCGTCGAGACGCAGGGCGCGACGCTCGCGCTCTGCGAGGCGGCGCTCTCCGGCTGGGCGGGGATGAACTTCCGCGCGGCGGGCGACGGCGCGGCGACGCTCCGCGCCGCGCTCGCGAAGCTGCCGCCGACCCCCGCCGCCGACCCGTCCGTCGCCGTCATCGCGACGACGCCGGCGCAAAGCCCGTGGCGCGTCGCGCTCGTCGGCGACGACGAGACGGACCTCCTCAGGAAGAACGACCTCATCGCGAGCCTCAACCCGCCGCCCGACCCGTCGCTCGACTTCTCGTTCGTGAGGCCCGGCGCCTCGTCGTGGGACTGGTGGGCGGAGTCCAACAACTCGCTCTCGACGGAGCGGACGCTCGCGCTCGTCGACTTCGCCGCCGAGATGGGCTGGCCCTACCACACGGTCGATGGCGGCTGGTACGGTTTCGCGCGCCGCCCGAACCACGGGCCGAACGTGCCGCTCCGGCCCCGCAGGGGATTCGACCTCGCGCGGATCGTCGCGTACGCGAAGGCGAAGGGCGTCGGGATCTGGCTCTGGATCCACTGGATGGAGATCGAGTCCGTCGGCATCGAGGAGACGTTCGCGCGGCTCGCGGACTGGGGCGCCGTCGGCGTGAAGACGGACTTCCTGGAGCGGCAGGACCAGGAGATGGTGGACTGGTGCGAGCGGGTCTGCCGCGCGGCGGCGAGGCGGCGGATCATGGTGAACTTCCACGGCTCGTTCAAGTCCACGGGCGGCGAGCGCACGTGGCCGAACATGGTCACGCGCGAGGCCGTCTGCGGCAACGAGATGAACATCTTCAGGAAGAAGACGACGCCGGAGGTCTGCGCGGCGCTGCCGTTCACGCGCTTCCTCCTCGGCCCGGCGGACTTCACGCCCGGCTCGTTCGCAAACGTCTTCTCGAAGGACTTCGTGCCGCAGGTCGCGAAGGGCCACCGCTACGGCGACGAGACCGACCGCTGCCCGCACTGGGCGGAGGAGATGGGCACGCGCGCCCACGCGCTCGCGCAGTGCGTGCAGTTCGACTCGCCGCTCATGACGCTCTGCGACGCGCCGGAGCGGTATCGCGGGGCGGACGGCGTCGAGGCGCTGCGCGGCCTGCCGGCGGCGTGGCGGGACACGCGCCCGGTGGAGGGCAAGTGCGGGGAGTACTGCGCCGTCCTGCGCGAGGCGTTCGACGGCCGCCTCTACTACGCGGCGACGACGGTGCGGCGGCGCGAGCTGGCGCTGACGCTCGACTTCCTCGGCGCGGGGGAGTGGACGATGGCCGCCTACGCGGACGACCCCGTGCGGACGCCGACGGACGCGAAGGCCATCGCCTGCACGTCGCGGACGGTGCGCCGGGGCGAGACGGTGCGCTTCGCCCTCTGCGACGAGGGCGGCGCCCTCGCGGTCTTCACGAAGAGGCGCTGAGGGCGAAAGACGGGGTTCCAGCCTTGATGTGCGGAGGAAGACAGGGCCTGTCCCCCGTCTTGTGTGCCAGAAAATGCTCGGAAATACAGAGCCGTCGGCGTCTTCGTCTACTGCCGTCCGAAATGGGAAGCGTTGCCCGTAGATGCCGGCCAACGATGTGTGATCCGGATGGAGGACATGGAACGAGAATGCAATGGAACGTAAGTTGCCTTGCCGAAAGAAGGGCATTGCACGTATCCGGGCCCTCTCGTTTCGAATCCGGGGCCGGAATCCTACCGTAAGCCGGGTGAGGTGCGCTTCTCCGCCGTAGGCGGTCGCTCATAGGCCGATCGGGTGGCTGGCCCATCTCGAAGGGCGGCACGTGCCGTCTGGCGAGTGCGCAGGCGCGGAGACAAACGGCCTTGTGCGTTCATGGGCGGCAGTACCCTCGCATTTATATAAATGCGAGGGTGGATGGCCGACATCGAGGTGAATGGATCATGTCCAAAACAGAAGTCGTTTGACAAGAGCTGGGTATGCTGTTGACTCAACCAAACACAACGGGTTGCGCTGGTGCGGTAATTGCCGCTGCAAAAGATTGTGATAGGGTGTGTCATGTGCGATCCCTGTTGACAAGATTTTCGCAAGAAGGGATCGCGTCGCATGATTGACCGGAACGCATCGAACGCCGAGAAGATCCGGTTCTTCCGCTCGCTCTTTGCCGGACGCGAGGCTGTCTTCGCGCGCCGCTACGAGAACCCGAAGAAGGGGACGTCCGGCTATTCTCCCTGCTGTCGTAACCTGTGGGGCTCCGGATGTGTGCTGAAGCAGCATAAGAAGTGCGGGGAATGTCCGGCGCGGGAACATGTGCCGGTTTCGGACGAGGTGGTGCGCTGGCACCTGCGTGGACGGGACAGCGCGATGAAGCCGTTTGTCATGGGCGTCTATCCGATGGCGGCGGACGAGACCGTGCGTCTGGCGGTCGTCGACTTTGACGCATCGGCCTGGCGCCGCGATGCGCTTCGTGTCGCGCGAAAGATGCGGGCGATGGGGCTTCCGGTCGCCCTCGAGAGATCCCGTTCGGGCCGTGGAGCCCATCTGTGGCTGTTCTTCCAATCGCCTGTTCCGGCCAAAGGTGTTCGCGAAGCGTTGACGTATGTACTGACGCTTGTCCTGGAGGAACACCCGGAGGTCGGGCTTGATTCGTATGACCGTATCATCCCCAATCAGGACACCTTGCCGAAGGGTGGCTTCGGCAGCTTGGTGGCCTTGCCGCTGCAGGCGGAGCCGCGCAAGACTGACAACAGCGTCTTTGTCGACGATGACTGGGTGCCCTATGCGGATCAATGGGCCTATCTGTCATCTGTCGCGAAAGTCGATCTCGCAGCGCTTGAAAGTCTTTTGCGAAAGGCACGTGGCGAACATCGGCTCTTGTTGCCACAACCACAGACCGTCGCCGATTCGGAACGTCCGTGGGAATTCTTTCTGCCGTTGTGGTCAACGGGCGAGAGACCAGCGGCAACCTCGGAACGGGCCTGCGTCGCAGACGTGAAGGTCGTCCTTGCAAACCGCGTCTACATTGAACAACGGGAATTGACGCCGAGACTTCGAAGCCTGCTGATCGGATTGGCGTCGTTCGTCAATCCAGAGTTCTGCAAACGACAGCGGATGAAGTATTCCGTCTACGGGACGCCACGGGTCATCTCGCGGGCCTTGAACGGCGATCGCTTCCTCCAGTTGCCGCGCGGTTGCCTTGAGGGGGCCTTGCGGACCTTGAAGGCGGAGGGGATGAACCCCGTCGTGGAGGACAAACGTTTTGGCGGCGTTCCGATCGAACTGGCGTTCCAAGGCGCGCTTCGATTGGAGCAGAAAGCGGCCGCCATGGAACTGAAGAAGTTCGACAGCGGTATTCTGGCGGCGGGAACGGCGTTCGGCAAGACGGTTGTCGCCGCCTACATGATTGCCGAACGGAAGGTCAACACGTTGGTTCTCGTCAATCGCCGTCAGCTGCAGTTGCAGTGGACGGACGGCATCCGCTGATCATGATGCAGTGCGGACCCGTTCGCCATCGCGTCGATCCCAGGACCTTGGCGAAGCGTGAGCCGTTTGACCATCTCGTCTACGTGCGCCCGACGGCCTTTCGGATGCCAGTCGGGGAAGTTGGCGAAGACGGACGTGTGGATTATTCCGACTTGTGCAGGGCCTTGGTTGCCGATGCGGCACGTAATCGGCAGATCGTACAGGATGTGCTTTCTTCCGTGGATGAGGGGCGTTCGCCCGTTGTCCTGAGCGACCGTCGCGAACAGGTCGAGGGCTTCGCGGAAGCACTGAAGGGAAAGGTCCGGCACGTGGTCCTCCTTCTGGGTGGCATGGGGCGACGGCAGCTTAAGGATGTGCGTGAACGGCTTCAGGCAATACCGGATTCGGACCCGCGCGTCATCTTGGCGACGGGCTCTTTCCTCGGCGAGGGCTTCGACGATGCCCGCCTTGATACGCTTTTCCTTGCTTCGCCGATTTCGTGGAAGGGACGGTTGACGCAGTTTGCCGGACGGCTCCACCGTCTGCACGACGGCAAGCGCGAGGTGCGCATCTACGACTACATGGACTTGAATGTCGCCGTCTGTGCGCGGATGTATGATCGCCGCGCCAAGGGATACGAGGCCATCGGCTACAAGGTCGTGGTGCCGGTTGGGGCGGACGATGGATGGCCCGTTTCCGTTCCGCTTCCGTCCGTGCCGCACTGGAAGGAGACGTTTGCGGACAGCGTGCGCCGCCTTTGCCGCGAGGGCGTTGATGAAGCGCTCGCGAACCTGTTCGTCTACGCGACGTTGCAGTTCGACCTGAACGACGGAATCCGTGGACGCCCGACTGCACGGGCGGCTGTTGCGAAGTTCCTGTTCGAACGGCTTGAGTCTCGCGCTGGGACGAAGGGGGTGTTTCGTCTGGGCGAACGGTTGCCCATCCTCTGCGGGGCCAATCCCTCTGTCGAGGCTGATCTCCTGGATGCCGCGCACAAGCTGGCGGTCATGCTGGACGTGTCTGCCGAGTTGTCCGATCTCGATGCGTATCGCCGGGCACGGCGCGAGGACTGGTTCCTTCAGCGGAACGGCTACCGCGTCGTCCGCCTGCTGGCGGAAGATGTCTGCGCCCGCCTGGACGAAACGCTGGCGTTCATTGAATGTAAGATACGGTAAAGGTTTCGCGACAAGCCTGTTCCTCTTGAATGACGGCAATCTTTTCGGTTCTGCCCTTACCCTCGCATTTATATAAATGCGGAGGTAAGGGGGTGTTCGCTTTCCACAGTGAGGTCTGTCATAAGATGCCGCGCAGGACGGGGATTTGGTATAATTCGCGGAAAATTGAGGGAGCGATATGGAAGCGAAACTGAAGAAGCGCCTTCTGGCCCTGACGTGGGACGAATTGCGCGAATGGTCGGATGCGCGGTCGGTCGAGCGCGGCAGGGGCTACCTGTCGCGCGTCGAGCCGCCCGTCCTGTTCCCGGACGGCGGACTCGTCGCCGAGGTCCACGGTTCGGACGCCTACTACGCGAAGCTGCGGGTCGATGCGTCCGGCTGGCTGGAGGGCGTCTGCACCTGCCCCGTCGGCGTCCGCTGCAAGCACTGCGTCGCCCTCGCGCTCACGGCGGCGAAGCGGCTGAAGGCGGGCGACGACTTCCCCGAAGCCGATCTCGTTTCGCGCCGCTGGAAGCGCGCGGCGGAGGAGCTTGCGGATCCTGACAGCGATTTCGATTGCGAAGACGACCTCGACGACGAGTGGGAGGACGAAGATGCCGAAGCGCAAAGCGACACGAGGGCGGCGTCTGCGTCCGCAGGGAGCGTTGGCGGACGTGCGGCGGACGCACGGAAGCGGGCGGACATCGTGGCCGACCATCTGGCGTCCCTGGACGAGACCGAATTGCGCGCGCTCGCGGATGAGCTGCTGTCGGCGTGCCCCGACGTGCGGCCCTACCTGAAGCACAAGCTGGAGATGGCGCGCGCCTCGACGGCGGATCTCGTCCGCCGCGCGCGGCAGGCGATCGAGGACGCCACGTACGGCTCCTACGACCACTGGGACCGCCGCTACGGACACGACGAGGTCCCGGACTATTCGCTTGTGCGGGAATACTTTGGCCGGCTCAGGGACGCGGGCGATGTCCGCGCGCTGATGGAGCTGGGCGACCTGCTGAAGCGCCAGGCGCTTGACCAGGAGGAGGGCTCGAACGACGAGGACGGCGAGATCGGCGACCAGGTCGCGGCGTGCATGGACATCGTGGCGGAGACGGTGATGTCCAGTGACATGGACGTCCTCGAAAAGATCAAGTGGGAGGACGCCCTCCACGCGGGCGACGACTATTGCATGCTTGACGGCATGGAGGTCTCCTACCGGACGTCGCTCAAGGCGAACAGGAAGACGTGGGGCGTCATCGCCGACGACCTGATGAAACGGGCGTCCGCGAAGGACGATGCAGACTGGAAGTCCCGCGTAGACCGCACGCGCCTCTGCGAGGCGCTGGAGCGTGCGGGACGCGCCGAGGAGGCCGTCGCCTGCCTGAAGAAGGCGGCGGCGGACGATGCGGGCGCGTGCGTCGAGCTGGCAGACCTGCTCTGCCGCCTGAACCGTCGGGCGGAAGCTGCAGACGAATGCCGAAGGGGGCTTGCCGCTCGCGCGAAATCATCGGACACGTATGGGGTCAACGCCATTCGGACGAAGCTGCGCGAACTATTTGTCCTCGACAAGGACTGGAAGGCGGTCGCGGCATCCGATCTCGACGCCTATCTGTCGAACCCCTACATCGGCGATTACAAGACGCTCAAGGCCTCCTGCGGGAAGGCGCGGTGCTGGCCGCGTGTGCGGGCGTTCGTCCTGTCGTTCCTGGAGACGGGACGCGCCTCGGTCGAGGCGGAAGTGCGCTGGCCGCTGCCACGGACGTGTCTGCCGCCGCCGAAGGGTGCGAAGCCGAACCTTCCCGCGCTCCTGGAAATCGCGCTGGAGGAGAAGCGCGGCAAGGATGCCTGGGCGCTTTACGAGCAGCTGCGCCGGGAGGCGAGAGGTGCGGCGGGCGGCTACGGGTATTCGGGCGATGACTTCGGATGGCGTGTGGCGGATGCCGTCGCGAAAGAGTTGCCGGAGGAGGCGCTGAAGATCTGGGAAGGGCAGATTCGCGCGAACGTGGCGTCCGCGCACGAGTCCTGCTACCAGACCATCTGCAAGGCGCTGGAGAAGATGCGCCCCGTGATGGTCCGGCTTGGCAAGGGGGATGACTGGAAGGCCCGCGTCGCCGAACTCCGAACGGAATACAAGCGCCGTCCCAAGTTCACGGCGATGCTGGATGCCCTGACGTCCGGGCGTGGCGCGTCCAGCCGTATCGCCGACTGGTGAGTTTGGTATAATGCGAATATGAAGCCAAGAGGGCGAAAGGCCAAGAAAAGCCAAGACAGTGCGCGGAGAACATATGACACCTCAGAAAAGCGAGATCGTCGTTTATCAACCGAATGAAACCTTGCGCCTTGAAGTGCGGTTGCAAGGTGAGAGCATTTGGCTGCCGCAGCAGAGGATCGCGGATTTGTTTGGCGTTCAGAAAGCAGCGATCAGCAAGCACTTGAAGAACATCTTTGCCTCCGGCGAGTTGGTTGAGTCGGCAACAGTTTCCAAAATGGAAACAGTTCAAGTTGAGGGTTCTCGGCGCGTGACTCGTCAGATTGACCTTTACAATCTCGATGCGATCATTGCGGTTGGCTATCGTGTGAACTCTCACATGGCGACACAGTTTCGCATTTGGGCGACACAGGTTCTTAAAGCGTATCTGCTGAAAGGATATGCGTTTAATTCCCGGCTGAATCAGCTTGAAGACAAGATGGATCGGCGGTTTTTCCGGCACGAGGCAGAGATTGTCGAACTGAAAGATAAGGTTGACTTTTTCGTCCAGACGCAGACGCCGCCGATTCAGGGCGTGTTCTACGACGGGCAGCTGTGGGACGCCTGTTCGCTCGTGGAGAGACTGGTGGCGCGGGCGAGGGCGTCGATTCTGCTGATCGACAACTGGGCGGGAGTGGAAACGCTCGACTTGCTCGCGAAGAAGCGCAAGGGCGTGCCGGTGACGGTCGTCACGTCCGAACATAAAGACCGTCGGGGCAAGCCGCGTCCCACGCTTGCGGAAACGGACATTGCGAAGTTCAATGCGCAGTACCCATCCCTCATGGTGCGGTACTGTGAAAAGTTCCATGACCGCTTCCTCATCCTTGACGACGGGGAGATTTACCTGATCGGGGCGTCTCTGAAAGACCTCGGCAAGAAGTGCTTCGCCTTCACGAAACTCGACGCGGGCGAGATTGCTGGGTTGAACGCAAGGTTATGAAGGAGAAGGATTTTCTTGTCATACGTGGACGCCCCAGATAAGGGCGTTTTACAAAGGCGACACTACTAAATAGAGAGAGAAGCTTATGGCTAATAATGTTTCAGACTATGAAGCCTTGATTGTGGCAAAGCAGTTGATTGAGGATCGGATAGAGGCCATTGTCAAGGATCGAAATCGACGAATCCTCGAATCGGACAAATGGTATCTTGCGTCAAAGACAAAGCGTTTGGCATCATATCTCGCTAATTTAGGATATCGAATTTTAGGCTGTGAGTTTAAGGAAACAAAGGTCACTCATGTCGGGATTGCAAAACTGCTGTTCAACAATCGTACACGTGCCATTCCTCTTGTCAAGATGTTGGCCCACATGAAAGAGGATACTTATACACTCTCGTTTGAAGGAATGGCCGGCGTGGAGAAAAATGGATTGATTCAGTTGTGCGGGGCGTTTGAAAAGTGCGGCTGGGTTTCATGCGAGAAGACGAAAAATGAGTTGAAGATAATTCGTCTGAACAAGAAAGGTGCCGTTCCGTTTTGGAACGGGGCATGGGCTGAACTTGTCAATAAATGGATTGTCGAGAAGACTTTGGAAGATTATGCACGTCAGCAACGCCTCCGATTTGATGTCTTTACCGATGTGAAATTGGCAAAGATTGAGCAAGAAAAAAGACAGGCTGATATGCAGCTTGATATTGTTGCAATGTTGCAGGATCGGGTGTATGTCTTTGAGACCAAGACGGGCAAGATGTTGGGGCTTGATAAATGGGTTAATAGGGCACGGATGTTTTGTTCGGATAGGCGAAGTCGTTTTGTTACGTGCTGTGCTGATGATAATGTTCCCTGTAACTTGTTCAAGCCGTTTGACATGGTGTCACTTTCATCGTTGGATAAATGGCTTTGGAGGTGCCTTGAAAAAGACAGGTCTGCTGGGGCATCGCCATGTTAACCGCATACGGAAACGGCGATTACCCATAGTGGACATGTGAGAGGATAGGGGATGATTGTCGTTGTCTGTGTTGCGGGGGTGCTTGTTTGGCTCCTCGTCGCCGCAATCTCGTCGTCCGCTCATGACGGCAGTGGCGGCGAGAGCCGTGTGGCGCGAAAACTCTCAAAGTTGCCAGAGGAGGACTACAAGGCCGTCAACGACATCATGCTGCCGACAGTGGATGGGGCGACGACACAGGTCGATCATGTTGTCGTCAGCCGCTATGGCATTTTCGTGATTGAGACGAAGGATTACAGTGGTCGGATATTCGGCGGAGAGAATCAGCGCATCTGGACGCAATCGTTCAGGGGCGGACGTTGGAGCGGCCCGCAGAAGTTCCATTTCCAGAATCCCATCCGGCAGAACTGGTGGCACATCTATACGATGGCCGATTGCCTCGAATTGCCGCGTCGCTATTTCTACAACGTGGTGGTGTTCTGCGGGGAGGGCGAGTTCATGACGGAAATGCCGGGGAACGTCATGTACAGTGTTGACCTCTGCGCATACATCCGATCCTTTGGTATGCCGATCTTGAGCGATGCCAAGGTCGAGCAGGTTCTGGCGAAACTTGTGAAGATTGACGCGGGAATTTCGGATGAGGAGCGTCACGCCCATGTTTCAAGGCTTCACGCGAACCACGATCCGGTGCTCTTGGCGGTTGCCTGTGAACGCGGCGAGCTCAGATGTCCGAAATGCGGCGCGAAGATGGTTCTTCGGCATCGGAAGTCGGATGGAGTGGCGTTCTACGGCTGTTCCAGATATCCGCAATGCCGTGGCACGCGACAGGCATAACGGTTTCTCGGATGCGTTATATCAAGAATGGGTTCCTGCCTAAGTGCGATTACGAGGTGAGGCCGAAGCAGCGACTGATTTTGGTATAATACGGACATGAGTCGAGCAATCGACAGCTCAAGAAAGACAAGCCATAGGTATTGAGTAAATAAAGCTAGATAGAGTCCGATAAGGAAACGGAATATGACAGTTGATGAGTTGCGAACAATCATCGCAGGAGGTGAAAACGAACGGGTTGAAATGACCCGTGCGTTTGACAAGGCCGATAAAATTGGCCAAGCGGTCTGTGCGTTCGCAAATGATTTTCCCGATAGCGGTGAGGCAGGAATCCTTCTGCTTGGCGTTGATAATGATGGAACAATAGCGGGACGGCGAATTGAAGATCAGCAACTCGCGTCGTTGGGTGGATTGAAATCGGATGGAAATCTATTTCCGCCACCTTCCATGTCGGTCGAGAAGATGACATTCCCAGAGGGCGATGTTGTCGTGTTGACTGTATTCCCGTCGAAATATCCGCCGATTCGGTATAACGGACAAGTTTGGATCCGAATCGGGCCACGCAAGGCACTCGCAAGCGAAGAGGACATTCATCTGCTTCTTGAACGGCGAAGTCGGTATGGCGTGAGGGATGAAGAACTGCCATGTGATCGTGCGGAACTCAAAGACCTTGAACTTGATTTGTTTCGAGGGTTCTATCTGCCGAAAGCGATAGATGCGCAGGTGATCGAAGCGGATGACCGTCCGATTCTGGAACAATTGGCATCCTTGCGGTTCTTCAATCGGGAGAAGAATTGTCCGACGAATCTCGGCGTATTGCTTTTCGCCAAATATCCCGAACGGTTCATCCCATCGGCCTATGTTCAGTATGTGAAATTCGCGGGAAGTGACAATTCGGGGGATGTCCTGCAGGAGAATGTGTTTAGGGGCCCGTTGGTGAAGGTGGTGCAGGAGCTTGATGTGTTTGTCAAGACGGGGCCTGGCGCGTCGCGTCCGATTCCCGTATCGGCTTTGCGCGAAGAACCTGAATCGCGGTATCCATCTTGGGCCTTGCGCGAACTTGTCTTGAATGCCATCATTCATCGGGATTATTTTTTTGGCAATGCGCCGATCAAGTTCTATGAATACAAAAAGGAACGCATTGAGATAGCCAACCCCGGTGGATTGTTTGGCCGCGTCAACCCGGAGAACTTCCCCTTTGTCAACGACTACCGTAATCCTTTGCTGGCGGAAGCGATGAAGGTGCTTGGTTTTGTGAACAAGTATAACAGGGGAATCGCCAAGGTCAACCGTGAATTGGAGCAGAACGGCAATCGTCCCGCGCAGTTTGATGTCAACAAGAAGACCGAATTTCGCGTGACGATTATTGCAAAGTCTTTGGAAAGTGGCCAGATAAAGGGCGAAAGTGGCCGGATAAACCCCGAAAGTGGCCAGATAATGGGCGAAAGTGGCCGGATAAACCCTGAAAGTGGCCAGATAAAGGGCGAAAGTGGCCAGATAAACCCTGAAAGTGGCCAGATAAAAAATGTCCATTCATACGACATAAAAAGTCAAGATGACGCTGTCTTGCGTGCAATTCAAGATTGTCCGGGGATTAAGGCGGACGGAATCTTCTTGCAAGTCAGGACTTCAACGCGATCTGTACGTCGCTCGCTTGAACGGTTGTCAAGCGCGTCGAAGATCGAGTATCGCGGCTCGAAGCGAACGGGTGGATGGTACGTGCGGACGTAGCGCAATCATGCTGAAAATAGTATAATGTCTGCCAGCAGAAAGGCGAGACATCAAATGAAGAAGAATGAGCCAAATTACACGCTGAACGACAAGATGATTTCCCTTGTCGCCGAAATAACCGAGATCGCAACGCATCTTGAAATGCGTGAGAGTATCATTGATCCGCTTCTTCGGAAAAAGAACAGACTTAAGACGATTCACTCATCGCTTGCAATTGAGCAGAATACGCTGACGCTTCAACAAGTGACGGACATCATTGACGGAAAGCGTGTGTTTGGCCCTTTGAAGGAAATTGAGGAGGTGAAGAATGCAAAGGCTGCATACGCGATTCTCGAAAAGGTCGATCCGTATTCCCTGAAAGACCTGCTGAAGGTTCATGGACTGATGGTCGGCGGGCTGACGGTCCAAGCAGGGCGGTTCAGAACGGTTGAGGTCGGTGTCTATTCGGGAAGGACGCTTGTACATGCGGGAACACCCCATCGGCAGGTGCCGAGGCGGGTCAAGGATCTCTTGTCATGGGTCAAAAGTTCGGCGGTACATCCCCTGATTTCCAGTTGTGTGTTCCACTATGGCCTTGAATACATTCATCCGTTCACCGATGGCAATGGACGCATGGGACGTTATTGGCAGACGGTGTTGCTTGCAGCATGGCGACCGCAAATGGCTTGGGTCCCGGTCGAAGAGATTGTTCGGGATCGTCAGAAAGCCTATTATCGAGCCATATCCGTTGCCGATCGGACAGGGGATGCCTGTGAATTCATCGAGTTCATGCTTGTGGCGTTGCGTGATGCTTTGGTGGCCGTGAAGAAAAGTGTGGGAAAAGGTGTGGTAAAAAGTGTGGTAAAGATTCTGGATCTTGTTGCGCAGTACCCTGAAATCACACGCGAGAGGCTGGCGCAGGAGGTCGGCCTTTCTGTGCGAGGCGTTGAAAAGAACCTCGCGCAACTGAAAGCCGACGGTAGACTCCGCAGAATCGGAGGCCGTAAGGGGGGCCGATGGGAAGTCGTGAAATGAAGGGATTTTTACCTGTGTCAAACGTCAATTGGATGACCGTGGGGCTTCTCTGCGTGTCGAACCTCGTGATGCTCTACGCCTGGTACGGCCACTTGCGCAGCCTGTCGGGCGCGCCGGCCTGGGTGGCGATTCTCGTCTCGTGGCTGATCGCGTTCGTCGAATACTGCGTGGCCGTTCCCGCCAACCGGATCGGCGCGAAGACGATGACGCTGGAGCAGCTGAAGATCACGCAGGAGGCGGTCACGCTGCTCGTCTTCATGCCGTTCTCGGTGCTGGTGATGCGCCAGCCCGTCTCGTGGAACTACCTGGCGGCCGCGGTCTGCATCTTCGCGGCGGTCTTCTTCATCTTCAGGGGCTGACAAGTGAGCATGCCGTCTGTTGAGAGAATGGCCCCGTCTGCCGCCCGGCGTTTTGGTCTTGCGGGAAAGGATGCGTCATGATGTTCAACCGCCAGAGCCGCATGGCGAGCATGCTTCGGGCGTCCGGCGTCGGGACGCTCTGCCACGTCGTCAACGTCGTCGCCGGGTTCGCCTACCGCACGGCGTTCGTCGCCATCCTCTCCGAGCGCTACCTCGGCATCAACGGACTCTTCTGGGACGTATTCCGCCTCCTCGCCCTCGCCGAGCTCGGTGTCGGCTCGGCCATCTGCTACCGCTTCTACAAGCCGATTGCCGAGGGCGACATCGTGCAGGTCGGGCGGCTCATGCGTTTCTTCCGCCAGGTCTACCATCTCGTCGCGCTCGTCGTCCTCGGTCTTGGGCTTGCGCTCTTCCCGTTCATCGGCTCCCTTGTCAGGGACGCTTCCGATGTGCCGGGCGACGTGAACCTGAAGGTAGTCTACATCCTCTTCCTTGCGCAGAGCGTTTCGACCTATCTCTTCTCCTACCGCCTTTCCATCTGGAATGCGGACCGGAAGAACCACGTGGCGCTTTTCGTGTCGATGGTTTCCGAGACGGGGCGTTTTGCCCTTCAGCTTCTTGTCCTATGGCTGACGCGGGACTTCGTGTGGACGCTCGCCTCCGGCATTGTGTTTGCCCTCGCGTTCAACTGGGCGCTCAGCGCCTGGACGACGCATCGCTACCGGGCCGTTTTCGCCGTTTCCGAGACGCTGCCGCGTGCGGAGAAGGCCGGCATCTTCAAGGATGCCGGCGCATTGATGCTCCATCGTGTGGGCGGCACGGTCGTCAGCTCGACGGACAGCATCGTCCTCTCGAAGTTCGTCGGCCTCGCGGCGGTCGGCCTCTACTCGAACTATGCGCTTCTGGTCTCGGCCCTGACGCGCCTCCTGTGGCAGTTCCTCGGCGTCTTCACGTCGAACTACGGCAACGCCTATGCGACGCTCGCGCCTGCGGACGTCTACCGCCTTTTCCGCAAGATGCAGTTCCTGAATCTCGCGCTCAGCGGTTTCGCCGCGACAGGGCTCTTCCTCCTTGTCGGCCCGTTCATTCGCCTCTGGCTGGGGGAGCGCTTCTGCCTCGGTACGGGCGTGGAGGCCGTGCTCTGCGTCCTGTTCTACCTACAGACGTCGTGGAACACGGTCGGCGAGCACGTCACGGCCTCGGGGCTCTTCGTGCGCGACCGGCCGCGCCCGCTCATCGAGGCGGCGCTCAACGTCGTTGTTTCCATTGCGCTTGTCGGTCCCTTTGGCGTCGCGGGCGTCTTTCTCGGAACAATCGTCTCCTATGCGCTGACGGCGTTCTGGCGTGGCCCCTATCTGCTTTTCCGACATCGGCTGGGACATTCGGTCTGGGGGTACTGGCGGCAGTACGCGGCGCTCACGATCCTGCCGGTCGCGTTCGCGTTCGCCGTCAAGTCGCTGCTCGCGCCCGTGCCCGGCAACTGGTTCGCCTGGCTCGGCTGGGCCGCCGCGATTTCGGTTGCCTACGCGGCCTGTTTCGTCGCGCTCTACGGCTGGATGGACGATGCCCGTGCCGTCGCGGCGACGCTGCGGACGCATCTGCGCGGACGCATGTTCAAAAGGAGGGCTGCATGACGGCGAAGACGCGGCTGGTTTTTTTCCTCGCGCATCCGCGCGTGAGTGGCATCGAAGTCGCGCTCTGCGCACTCCTTGACAACTTTGACTACACGCGCTTCGACGTCACGGTCGTCTTCACGACGGCTGCCGACTACGAGGGCTCGTCGATTCTCGGTCGCCTCGATCCCCGCGCCCGCATCGTTGTCGCCGATCGGACGACATGCGTCACGTTTGCGCACCATTACCGCTGGAATGTCCTCCGCCGCATTGGCGGCTTCCTTTTCTGGCATCTACCGGGGCCGTTCCGTCCTGCCGGACGGCTTCTCTACGATGCCGAGGTGCGGCTCTACGCGGGTTACATCCGGCGCGAGATGGGCGTCACGGACTTCGATACGGTCATCCTCTACCATCCGTGGGCGACGGAGGTGTCCGTGCAGGCGTTCCGCTGGAAGCGCTTCCTGCTCGTCTACCACTGCGGCGACCGCGAGAACATCTTTCGCCAGGAACTCGGTTTCGCCGCCGCCGACCGGATTCTCTCCGTTGGGCGGCGCGTGGCGGACGACATCCGCCGCTGGTATCCGGCGTGGGCCAGGAAGGTTGTCGTCGCGGAGAACCTGACAGACGTGCGCCATGTCCTTTCGCTCGCCGAGGAGCCGATGGGGGACGCGGATGCGGCCACGTTTGTCCCGGGGTGTGTTCACATCGTCACGTGTGCACGATTGAACCCGCTCAAGGGCATCGACCTCGCCCTTGAGACCCTCGCCATCCTTGTACGAGAAGGCGTGTCCGCGTTGCGCTGGCACGTCATCGGCTGGGATCTGGAGGAATCTGTCTACCATGCGCGCGCCCGGAAGCTGGGCGTCGAGGAATTTGTCGTCTTTCACGGGCATCGTCCGAATCCGTATCCGTTCATGAAGCGTGCGGACATCTATCTTCAGCCGAGCCTGAAGGAGGCGTTGGGCCTGACCATTTCCGAGGCGCTTCTCCTCGGTTGCCCGGTCGTCTCCACGCGGACGGCGGGCGGGATCGACCAACTTTCAGAACCCGGCGTGAAAGGCGTCTTGTGCGACGTCTCGGCTGAGGGCATCGCCACAGCCTTGCGTCCGCTCCTTGCCGACCCGGCGGCGCGCGAGGCATTGCGCAACTGGGACGATCAGGCGCGCTGCGAGGAACTGAACCGCCGCCGCATCGCCCGTTTTGAATCCCTTTGCATTCCGGAAAATGCTAACGATGTCTCATGATTGCATGACGCCCATGAACGCTGATTCAGAGCCGCATCCTTTCTTTTCGATCATCGTGCCGTGCTGCCAGGTGGCGCGGTATGTGGATGACATGGTCGCGTCCGTGCGCAGACAGTCGTTCGCCGACTGGGAGTGCATCCTCTCCGTCGAGGAATCGTCCGACACGACGGCGGCGAAGTGCCGCGCCGTGGCGGCGGCAGATGCGCGGTTTCGGGTCATTGTCGGCCCGAAAAGCGGCTCGCCGGCGACGCCGCGCAACCGGGGGCTGTCCCTTGCGAAGGGACGCTACGCCGTCTGGCTGGACGGCGACGACTGGCTGGCGGACGGGGCCTTGGCGCGGCTTGCCGCCGCGATCCAGGCCCATGGCGAGCCAGAGGCGGTGCAGGGCGCCGTGGTGGAATGTACCGAACATGCCGATGGCAAGCAAAGGCGTGTCGCTCGGCATTTCAATTTCGCACCGTCTGAAAACGGGTGCATCCTCGTCGCAGGCGAGGCGATGGTTCGTTTCGCGCATCGTCCGACGTTTGCCTGGCCGATGGCCTCGCTCACCGTGTGCCGGATCGACTTCCTTCGTGCGAACGGACTGCTTTTCGTTCCTGGCCTCAGGCACGAAGACGAGGAATGGACGCCGCGCGTTCTCACGCTCGCGCCGCGTCTCCTTGTTCTTGACGCCGACCTATACGTCTACCGTCGCCGCGCCGGTTCCGTGACGACGAGCGAACGTCTGGAAGAGGCGTGTCAGCACACGGCGGTCGTGGCGCGCAGCCTTCTGTTCTTCTTTTCCGAACGTCGCCTTCCGAGGCCGGTTGCCCGTGCCTGGGCACGGCTCGTCCTCTCGTTCTTCTTCGAGCGAGTCTTCTTCCGGACGTCAGATGCGCTTCCCGCGCACGTGCGGACGGCCTGCCTGCGGCGGGTACTGGAGAAGGGCGGCCGATGCGCGTATTTGAAGCTGACGCGCCACGCGGGCTTCCCGAAGAAATTGGCCGCACCGCTCGTGCTCATCTGCGGCATCCATCCGCTGCTCGACCTCCCCGCACGGGCCTATTTCAAGTATCTCTACTACCCGCTGGTCCTCTGGCGCGTCCGGCGAAGATCTTAGAACGACATTCTGCCTTACTGGCGATCGAGGCGGCGGCTGTTTTTGGTATAATGCGCACATAATCTTGAGGGCGACATCCGATGCAGGAGGACGGCAATGCAGATCAGAGAATCCAGAGCGGTGCGCGGCGGGCGGCTTCTGCTGCTGGCGGCGGCGGTCCTGGCGGGCGGAACGCTGCGCGCCGAGATCGTCGAGTACTGGGCGCCCGGCGTGAGCGAGACGAGCGGCTGGTACAACACCTTCCAGTTCCGAAACGGCTGCTGGGCCGGGTGTTCCACGGACATGTTCGTCTGGTGGCAGGACCGCATCAGGGAAAAGTACGATACCTCGGCCATGACGAAAATCTGGACGAACGAAGAGCTCATTCAGGAATACGATACGAATCCCTATTTCGGCAACGGCGGCGACTACCCGTGGAGGGCGCTTGAATGGGCACTGACGAACACGTGCCCGACCGTGCATTTCGAGCGCCCAGGATATGGATACATGATTCCGCTGACCGAGACAAACCGCCCGATCCTTTACGTCGTCCCCTGCTACAATTCAATTGCCGAGAACGTCGAGGCCGCCATTCTGGGAGGCTTCACGAATGGCAATTGCATCGCCACGATTGCAAGTGAAAGCCACGCATGGACGCTCTATGGCATCGGCTACAATACGGAGACGAAGAGACTGACGCATATTTGGGTGACAGACCCCGTGCCGGACAGTTATGCGAATCCAAGGCCGTCACTGAAGAAGGTTGACATCAAGTACTATAACAATATCTGCTACTTTGAAGTCGGCATCTACGACCCGGAAAATGGCTCTTGGAACAATTCTCCGATTTATCCCGAGTATGTCACGTTCCTGAGCGTTGACGACAAGTATCTCGTCGACAGGGACGGGAACCCGTCCTTCCCGCGCCTGACGCCGGGGACAGGCCCCGATCCGGCGCCGGAGCATGCCGAGATCGGCTCGGTGGACGTGTCGGGGGCGGCCGTGGAACTGGTGGGCCGCGCCAGGCGGGAAAGCGGCTTCACCTACGAGCTGATCTCGACGACAGGCCTCGGCGCGCCGGACGCGGGCTGGCAGGTTCTCGACGCCGCGCCGGAGACGACGGCGGACGGCCGGGTCCGCTTCCGCCACGCGCGCGACGCGGCCGAGCCGGCGCGCTTCTACCGCCTGCGCGTCTCGCGCCCCTCGTCCGCCGTTCCCGCCGACCTGAAAGGCGAAGGGGCGGAGCCCTAATCGCGCGGCGTCGCGCGCACGCGGAAGAAGCGCATCCCCGCGCGGTTGGCCGCGTTCGTCTCCGTCCACGTCCGCTCGTTCAGGTTCGTGACGCCGAGGACGGTGTAGCGCGCGAGGGCGTTCGTCTTGCTCCACGAGATGACCGGCTCCTCCCCCTCCAGGTGGATGAAGACCTTCAGGAAATCGTTTCCGTCCAGCGGGTCCGTGCCGCAAAGATATTCGGCGTAGGTCGGCTGGCCGTCGCCGTCCGGGTCGGCCCGCGCCGCCGCGTCCATGTCCGCGTCCGACGCCCCTTCGGCGACGAGACCCTTCGCGACGAGCCAGCGGTGCGGCACGGGCACGGGCGTCGCGGTGACCTTCTCCGCCGGGTAGGTCTCCGGGGCTGTCTCGGACGCGAAGCGCAGCGAAAGGTCCTTGTAGGCCGCAGGGCCCGCGCCGTTTGCGGCGACGAGCGTGAGGATCATGCGCGAGCGGTCGTCGCCATCGGCGATGCCGCCGCCGTCCACCGTCACCGCGAAGCGTCCGCCGCCGAGCGCGAAGACCGCCACGGCCTCGTCCGGGACGAGCGAGAGGTGGCTCGGGCGCGCCTCAAGGCGCGTCACGTCCTCCGAGCAGGTCACGAAGAAGACGTTGTCGCCGCGCGCGCATTCGCGGTAGAAGCCCTCCTGCACGGCGGGCGACGTCTCCGCGAGGGACGTCACGGCGCGGATCTCGGGCAGGGGCCGCGCCGTCTGCGCGGTTTCCGTCCAGGCGACCGATTCGGGCAGGACGGGGAAGGAGATCGCCGCCAGCGCTGCGTCGCGGATGGTTGCGCCGTAGCCCGCGTAGGCGTAGCTTGAGCCGGTGTGGCTGAAGACGAGCCGGAGCGTGCCGCGCGTTCCGGCGACGGCGGCGAGCGGGATGGACACGTTCTGGAGCGTCGTCTGCTCCGCGCGGTTCGTGACGGCCCAGAGCGTGTCCGTCTCGCCCGCAACCGTCGTGAAGATGACGGAGAGGACGTCCGAAGAGGTTGAGTAGGCCCCCTTGGCCGTCCAGCCGAAGGTGAAGCGGCTCTCCGCCGTCGGGACGAATTCGGGCGTGTAGGCGAGCGTGCCGTCGAACGCGCCGAGGACGGCGGTCGTGTCGACGGTCATCCCCGCGTTGTACGGTTGCGTCGCCACCTGCCAGTCCGCATCCCCCGCCGTGAAGGCGCGGTCCACAATCTCGTAGGCGAGCGCGCCCGGCGCGGGGTCGCGTCCAACGCCCGCAAGGCGCGTCTGGACGGACGCGCTCGTGGACGTCCCTTCGCCGCGCGGACGCACGGCGAACGCATAGACCGCTCCCGGAACGAGGTCGTCGAGCGTCACGCTGCGCGCCTCCGCCCCGCAGGCGACAGCGGTCTCCTCGAAGCCGAGGACGTCCGTGAGGGTGATGTCGTCGATCTGCACGCCCATTTCCGCGTTCGTGCCGAAGATGTAGTGGCCGTCGGTCGAGACGGCGAGGCGCAGGCGGACCGTGCGGCCGCCTCTGTCGCCGAGATAGGCCGTCCGCGTCGTCCAGCCGAGATTTGACGCGCCGTCCCCGATCGACGGCGCGTCAAGGTCCTCCCACTCGCCGCCGTCGAAGCGCGCCTGCACGCGCACGGAGAGGCCGAGGGCGCGATCCGCGCGCACGCGGTAGGAGAGGATGGAGCGCGCGGTGAGCGTCCTCTCCTCCATGAGGTCGAACGTGCCCGACGCAAGCGGCTTCACGCGCAGGAACGGCGCCGTCGCACCCGGGCACCACGTCTGCGCGACGAAGATGCCGGACGACGCGTCGGTGGCCGTCGCGTGCGACGAGAAGTCCTCCACGGCGTCGGCGGGCGTGTCGAGGCGCCGGCGGACGAGGACGTCGTAGCCCGTGAACGCGTCGGCGAGGCGCGGCGGCACGTGCCATGCGAGCGCGACGGGGCCGTCGCAGACGGCGGGCAGCGCGTCGAGCTGCGCCGTCCGGATCGGCGTGTGGCCGAGCAGCGCGGAGTCGATGTAGCCCTTTGCCGTCGTCTCCGCGTCCGTTTCGGAGACGTTGAAGTAGCCGTCGTTGTAGGCGCCCCAGCCGTAGTTCAGGTAGACGTAGCGCGTCGCGTCCGCGCCTTCGGCCCAGCCGTGCGCGACGACCTGATGCCCCGGCACGGTCACGCCGACGGGGATGCCGCGCCGGAGGTCGTCGCGGACGAGACCGAAGAACGCCGCGTCGCCGAGCGCCGTGCGCACGACCGCGTTCGTCTGCACGTACCACGGGTTCGCGTTGACCGTGTTCTGCATGTTCGCGCCCGAGCCGCCGCCCGCGTAGAACATCTTCGAGAGGACGGCCGAGAGCATGACGAGCCGCGCGGGCGTGAAGCGGAGCGACTCGTTCACCCGTCCGCGCAGGTCCCAGCCGAGGTAGGGCGACCCTTCCGCATAGGCGTCGCGCAGCTGCGTCCAGTCGAACGGCGCGTGGGCATCGAAGCGGACGCGGAAGGTCCTTGCCGCGCCGGCGGTGTCGTAGACGTCGTGGTCGCAGGTGAAGGCGGCGTCCATGCGCGCGGGCCACTGCCAGTAGGCGAGCATCTGCGCGTAGGCCGTCGCGACGCAGCCGCAGGGGTAGCGCTGGCGGTAGGAGGTGGCCGGCGACGCCTCCCGGTTGATCGGCACGAAGTCGTTGTAGGGCTGCACCTGGCTCCACGTCGTCGTCAGGAACGGCGCGACCTCGACGGTCAGCGTCGAGGGATCGACCCAGGCGCGCGCGGTGCGGGCGCGCGCGGCGCCTGTCCGGCCGAGAAGCGTCGCCCACTTCGCCGCGCGGCGGCCCTCGGCCGGGACGGCGGCGAGGGCGGGCTTCCGCAGGCCCGCGAGGGGGCGCACGGCGTCGGCCGCGACGGCGGCGAGGACGTTGGTGTCCGCGGTCGCGAGAAGGGCGGCGAAGGGCGAGTCGCTCGGAGGTTCGGCGTAGGCGGTGCGCGAGAAGGCGACGACCGGCTCGGCTGCGTCGTCGCCGGAGAGGACGATGTAGCCGGCGGGCTTCAGGCGCGCGACCCAGAGCGCGCCGCGACGTTCCAGGGCGTCGAGCGCGCGCCCGAAGAGGAGGCGCGCGCCGACGTCGTCGGAGGAGAGGAAGTTCCTTGCCGCCGTGCGGGCGGCCGTTTCGCCGACGGGTGCGGCGGGTGCGGCGACGGCAACAAGCGTCAGGGCCGCGAGGGCGAGGCGTTTCATCGTTGGGTCTCCACTGAGATGTGTTTAAGGGCGAATTATACCAAAAAGCGAACCACCTCGGTGTGAGGCGGCTGATTTTTGGTATAATGCGGAGAAATTGCCGCTTCCAGAGGTAAAGTTGATTTCGTTGATGGTTTACCCCCTGTAAAGATTGGCTGTTGTTGAAGGATGGA
>CAKUGW010000042.1 GCA_934654805.1 uncultured Kiritimatiellota bacterium | reverse complement strand
GCTGATGCTCTGCTGCGGGCCGTTCGTGGACGACCAGCACCACGTGCCGCCGATGCGGACGATCCTCCGGAAGGGCTTCCGGGGCGTGCGCGACGAGGTCGCGGCCGCGCTCGCGGCATGCCCGAAGGACGATCCGCTCGGGCGCAAGGAGCTGGAGACGGCATTGGTCGGGCTCGACACGATTCATGCGCTCCAGCTGAAGTTCGCCGAAGAGGCGGAGAAGCGGCTGGCGTCGGCCGGCGAAGGCGAGGCGCGGGCGCGCCTCCTGCGCATCGCCGAGGCGGCCCGTCGCTGCCCGTGGGAGCCGCCGCGCACGTTCTACGAGGGGCTGAACACCTGCCTCTTCGTCCGTGAGGCGATGGCGTATGTTGAAGGGCTCATGGTCTCGTCCGTGGGCTATCCGGACGCCTGGCTCATCGACCTCTACCGGAAGGACCTGTCGGAAGGCCGCCTGACGGAGGCGGATGCGCGCGACCTCGTCTCGCGGTTCCTCGTCGTATGCGACTGCCACGAGCCGGACACGGCCGCCGTGGACAGCTACGTCGACCACGACCCTGACATCCTGGTGACGCTGGGCGGAACGGATCGCGACGGGAAGCCCGTCTACAACGAGCTCACGCGCCTCTTCCTCAAGGCCCATTTCGACTGCGGCTGCGTCAACCCGAAGGTGCACGCGCGCGTCAGCTCGTCGTCGCCGAGGGAATGCCTGGAGGAGATTGGCCGTCAGCTTTGCCGCGGGCACGCCGTCTTCACGGTCTTCAACGACGACCGGCTCGTGAAGCAGTTCCGCGAGGAGGGCTTTGACGCCGAAGACGCCTGCAGCTACGTCGGCAACGGCTGCTGGGACGGCATCATCGACTCGGCGCAGGACGCCGACGGCTACAACTACGTCTCGCTCGTGAAGCTTCTCGCGCTGACGATCCACCGCGACCCGGAAGTCGAGCGCCGGTGCGGGCTGAGGCTCGACCCGATCGACGACGTGACGGGCTTCGAGGAGCTGCGCGACACGGTGTACCGCAACTACATGCGCTTCTTCCGGTCGCTCCTGAGCGACTTCACGCGTTTCGGGCGCGCGTCGGCGAAGGTCTTCCCGCACCCCGTCTACACGATGTGCCTGAAGGGCGGCGTCGAGAGCCGCCGCGACACGACGGACGGCGGCATCACGGGGCGGCAGCGCCCGCGCATCGTCACGCTCGGCTTTCTCGGCAACGTCATCGACTCGCTCTGCGCGATCGACCAGGTCTGCTTCCGCGACCGGGCCTGCACGGTGCGCGAGTTCCTGGACGCCGTGCGCGCGAACTGGAAGGGCGAGAAGAACCAGCGCCTGCGGCAGCTCGCGCTGGCCGCGCCGTACTGGGGCGACAACTCCGAGCGCTCGACGTCGCTGATGGCCTGGTTCATGAAGCGCTCGCACGAGGACGTGGACGGCTTCGTGACAGACCAGGGAGGGACGTACAAGCTCGCGATCTACACCTACCGCGAGTTCATGTACTGGGGCGCGAAGACGAAGGCGACGCCCGACGGCCGCTACGACGGCGACCGCCTCGCGCAGGGCTTCTCGCCGAGCGAGTTCCGCTGCAAGGAGGGGGCGACGGCCGTCATGAACGCGATCGGCCGCCTGCCGAACGAGTGCCTGTACCAGTGCAACGCGAACCTGACGTTCGACGCGAGCGCGATGACCCCCGAGCTGATGGGCGCGATCCTGCGCGTCTTCGCCGAGAAGGGCTCGCACCTCATGCAGCCGAACTGCAACTCGGTCGAGCAGCTCCTCGACGCGCAGCGGCACCCGGAGCGGCACCGGGACCTGATCGTGCGCGTCTGCGGCTTCTCGGCGCGGTTCGTCTCGCTCTCGAAGCGCTGGCAGGACGAGGTCATCGCGCGCCATCGGCTGAAGTGAGGGGCTGGGGATCTCCGGAAGGGGAAAAGAGGTGGAAAACGTGACGCGAAAGGCCTTCCTCGCGGGCGCGGCGTCGCTTGCCGTCGCGCCGCTCCTGGGCGCGGACGGGCGGCCGCGCAAGACGCCGCTGATGCTGGACCTGAAGCGCATGGCCGTCCACGACGGGCCGGGGATGCGCACGACGTTCTTCGTGAAGGGATGTCCGCTGCGCTGCATCTGGTGCCACAACCCCGAGTCCATCGACCCGAAGCCGCAGGAGGCGCGCTTCCAGCACCTGTGCCGGCACTGTGCGCGCTGCACGCGCGACGAGGAGACCTGCCCGACACGGGCGTACAAGCTCTACGGCCGGCCGCAGACGATGGACGACATCGTCGCGAAGGCGCTGGAGGACAAGGCGTTCTACGACGCCTCTGGCGGGGGCGTGACGCTCTCGGGCGGCGAGCCGCTCTTCTTCTGGGAATGGGCGGCGGAGCTGCTCGGGCGGTTCAAGGCGGCGGGCCTGCACACGTGCCTCGACACGTCGCTCTACGCGCCGCCCGCCGCGCTCGAGGCCCTGCTGCCCGTCGTCGACATGTGGCTGCCAGACTACAAGGCGCACGACGACGAACGGCACCAGAAGTACACGGGGGTCTCGAACAGGATTGTCAAGCGCAACCTGGAGCGGCTCGTCGCGGCGAAGGCGAAGCTGGAGGTGCGCTGCCTCGCCGTGCCGGGGCTGACGGACGGCGCGGACCTCGCCGCGCGCCATCGCTATCTCGCGTCGCTCGGCATCGTTGGGAGGCAGGTCGTCGATCTCGAGTACCACGCCTACGCGCGGTCGAAGTACCTCGCCCTCGGCATGGAGGACACGATGCCGCCGGAGAGGGGCGAAAGGTAGGGGCGGGAAGTCGCCATCAGCGCTAGAGTCTAGGCATCATACGAGAGAAAGGGAAACGCAATGAAAATGACGATGACAGGGGCGGAGCGTCGGAAGATGTCCGCCATTCGATTCGGACTGGCCTTCGCACTACTGGTGTCTGCGTCACGATTCGATAGGAGAGGGCACGACATGGGACGGATGTTGAAGTCGGTCGTGTTCGCGTGGGGCCTGTCGCTGGCGCTCGGCGCCGGCGCGGAGAGCGCGTGGAAAGTCCTGCCGATCTACGGCGGCGGGCGCATCCTCGACGTGTTCTTCACGCGCAACCCCCAGGTCCTCTACGCGGTGAGCGATGTCGGCGGACCCTACCGCACGGACGACGGCGGGTTCTCGTGGCGTCCGCTCCACGTCGGCTATCCGCACGCCTGGCGTGTACGGCAGATGAACAAGGCGTATACGCTGAATGTCGATCCGCGTGACGAGAACAGCGTCATTGCCGGATGCGGCGACGACCCGAAGCATCCGGGCGGCATTCTCGTGACGCGCGACGGCGGGAAGACGTGGAAGGAGACGGCCGTCGCGAACTTCCGCGCCAATGCGCCGTTCCGCAAGACGATGGGGCGCACGATCGCCCGGAATCCGTTCAACCCGGACGAGCTGGTCGCGGGTGCCGACGGTTCGGGGCTTCTGCGGTCGCGCACGAACGGCAACGTGTGGAAGCCGCTCGGTCTTGACGGACGGTATTTCACCTGCATCCACTATGACGAGAACGTCGAGGGCCGCATCTGGGCCGCTGCGCCGGGATACGAGGACATCCCCGGCGAGGCCCGCTGGATGGCGAGCGGGCGCATCCCCCACCCCGTGCCGCGTACGGAGCGCGAACGCGGGTTCTACCGGTCGGACGACGGCGGCGCGAACTGGGCGCGACTGGAGATCGGGCGCATCCCGACGGAGTTCACGCAGGTCAAGGGCGACCCGTGGCTCGTCGGCATCTTTGACGAGTGCCGCGTCAAGCGTTCCAGGGACGGTGTGCACTGGGAGGATTTTCACGAGGGGCTTCCCGAACTGCCGCCCGGCACGCAGGTCTGGGACAACTGGAACACGCAGAAGGGCAATTACCAGGCGATTTCCGCCGGGGACGGCTTCTGGATTGTCGCCGACACGCGAGGCAACTGCTTTACGCGCGGCGTGAATGACGCGGCGTGGAATGCCGCGCCCATGAGGACGGCCGTCGCCTCCGATCCGGTCTGCGAGCCCAACGTGCGCGCGTTCATGCCGCAGACGACGGCGGTCGTCGTCGATCCGCGCGATCCGAGACACTGGCTGTCGTCCGACTGGTACACCATCTGGGAGACGACGGACGCGGGAGAGAACTGGCACACGCGCATCCGGGGCATCCAGCAGATCTGCCCGTTTGTCCTCGCGGCGAGTCCGTTCGACGCGCAAACGCTGTTCTACGGCGCGGCGGACAATCCGCTCTACGTCTCGCACGACGGCGGCCAGTCCTTCCGACACCTTCACCGCGAAGGGCCGCTTGCGGAGAGCGTCAACGCGGTTGCGTTCTCGCGCGTGACGGAGGGGCTGGCCCTCGTCTGCGGCGGCAAGTTCGCGCCGTGCGTCCGGCGCACGCGCGACAACGGGCGGACGTGGGAGATATGCGCCCAGAAGGGGCTGCCCGTGCAGAAGCCGGACTTGGCGTGGACGGTTGGCGATGGCTTCCACCCCGTCTATTCCGTGGTTGCGCATCCGAAGGCCGACGTCTTCTATGCGGCGGCCGGCGGCTGGGTCGGCGCGGGCAAGGGCGGCGTTTACCGCTCGACGGACGCGGGTGAGACGTGGGAATGGTTCGGCGAGGGGCTGGAGCCCGACCGCCTCTTCTTCAAGATGATGGAGTTCGGCAACGGCAACGCGCTTGCCGTGTCCGAATCGGGCGATCTCGTCTGCTGGGGCATGGACGGGAAGAAGGTCTACCGACGGGGTCCGTCGGACGACCGGTGGACGAAGATCGACTTCACGATGACGCAGAAGGCCGGGCGCGGCACGCCGGCGGTGACGGCCGTGCCGGGGAAGCCCGGCTGGTTCGTCGCGGACAAGGGGAACGACGAGGCGGCGCTGTTCCTCTCGCGCGACGGCGGGCGCACGTTCGAGCGGCAGTGGCTGATGAGCGGCGAGTTCCAGCGCGTCGCGTGCGATCCGTTCGTTCCCGGCCTGCTCTATGCCGCAGGGACGGACGCCGTCTACGTCTCCCGCGACTACGGCGCGCATTTCGCCGTCCTGCCCGGCGGGTTCGACTATCCCTGCGACGCCGAGCCGACGCTGTTCGCCGACCGGGGGCGGCTGTGGGCCACCGTCGGCGGGTCGGGCTGCTTCACGCGCCGCGTGTTCAAGTGGACGGAGGAGTGACGATGGACAGGCGGGGATTTCTTACGGGCGCGTTCGGCGCGGGGGCGGTGTTCGCGACGTCGAGGCTTCCGGCATTGGAGGCGAAGGAAGACCTTTCCCTGTTCGCGAGACGGGGCCCCTGGGAGCAGCTGTCGATCGCGTTTGGCGCGGTCGAGATCGGCCTCGAGAAGCCGTTCTCCGTCCTGCACATCTCCGACACGCACCTGACGGCGGCGGGCGAGGGCGAGAACCTGAAGAAGCAGGCGCTGTGCTGCAAGCGCACACGCGGCTTCGGCGGGCGGCAGGAGGAGGCCCTGCGCGATTCCATCGCGTGGGCGAAGCGGCATTGCGACTGCCTTGTCCACACGGGCGACCTGATCGACTGGCAGAGCGAGGCGAACTTCGCGCTCGTGCGAAAATATTTCGGCGACGGCATGACGGGCTGCCTTGGCAATCACGAATTCTCGACCGACATGTGGCTGAGCGAGCCCAAGGAGACGCCGACGGAAGCCTACAAGGAAAAGACGCGCGGCGTCCTTTCGGAGGTCTTTCCCTTCGACGTCTCGCTCCAGTCCACGGTCGTGCACGGCGTCAACTTCGTGACGCTCGATGACGTCTACGGCACCGTCACGGCCGGGCAGGTCGCGCGCTTTGCACGGGAGGTGGAGAAGGGGCTGCCGATCGTGCTCTGCATGCATGTCCCGTTCTTCACGGACGCGATCTGCCGGGCGCAGGCGCACTACTGGGACTGGCGCAACCCGAAATTCAGGCGCGCGGACGTTCCCGCCGACGGGTGGTTTCTCGCCGACTTCAGGCGCCAGCGCGAAGACCCGGTGACGCGGGACTTCATCGCGGCGCTCAAGGCCGAGCCGCTGCTCAAGGCGATTCTCGCGGGCCATCTGCACTTCACGGCGGAAGACCGGTTTTCGCCGACGGCGATGCAGTTCGTCGTCGGCGGGAACTTCATGTTCCACGGACGGGAAATCCTGTTCTTCTGAAAGTCGACCACATGAAAACGAAGCAGAACGGTATTCGGATCTTGGGAGCGGTCGCGGTCGTGTCAGGCCTCTGCTGTGTCTTTGGCGCGGACGCCGCCGCCGAGGAGCGTCCGCCGTGGCGGGATCCGCGCGTGTTCGCGGTCAACTTTCGCGGATTGGCACGGATTGGGAAGGGGAGCCGACACGGCCAAAGCCGAAATCGGGACAAGGGTGAGGCGGCGACGACGCCCGGCGGCATGCGCCGAACGCGAATTGCGCAAACGAGCCTGAAATTTTCTGCGCAAGCGGGAATAATCCGTGCGGGCGATTATGGTATAATATGCGCCGACAGCCGAGAAAGGGCTTTTCAGATGAACAGATTCACGGACAAGGTCGTTTTGGTGACGGGCGGAAACCGCAACACGGGTCTCTGGCTCGTGAAGAAGTTTGCGGACGAAGGCGCGCGCGTCTTCATGTGCGGGTCGTCGGAGGCGTCGACGGCGCGCGGCGCGGAGGCGTTGCGGGCGATGGGCGTCACGGGCGTGACGGCGCAGGCGTGCGACGTTGGCGACAAGGCGCAGGTGGATGCGCTCATGGCTCGCGTCGAACGGGAGGCGGGGGCGCTCGACATCCTCGTCAATAACGCGGCCGACCAGGGGCTCGGCCTCGGTGGCCCGCTGAAGATGGACCCCGAGGCGATCCTGAAGGTCATGAACACGAACGTGAAGGGCGGCTTCCAGGTCACGCAGGCGGCGTGCAACCGCTTCTTCATGAAGCGGCCCTACGCAGTCGGCGGCCCGTACCGCGGCACGGTCGTCTTCCTGTCGTCCAACACCGCGATGCGCGCGATCCGGAACCGCACGGCCTACTGCGCGTCGAAGGGTGCGATCAACTCGATGGTGCGCGCGCTCGCGCTCGACCTCTCGCCGCTCGGCATCCGCGTCAACTGCTGCGCGCCGGGCTACATCTACACCGAGCGCTGGGACGCGCTCGACGAGAAGGTCAAGGCGCGCCGCCGCGCGAACTGTCCGCTCGGCCGGGAGGCGACGGGGGCGGACATCGCGAACGTCGTCGCGTTCCTCGCGAGCGGGGACAGCGGCAACATGGCCGGCGAGATCGTGACGTGCGACGCGGGCTGCTCGTGCCAGCACATGCCGGCGGATGTGGATTGTTAACCATGAAAATCACGTCTATCAAGCCATTTGTCATCGACTGCTTCCGCACGAACTGGGTGTTCGTGAAGGTCGAGACGGACGAGGGGATCTCGGGTCTCGGCGAAGGGACGCTCGAATACAAGGAGAACGCGCTTGTCGGCGCGCTCAAGGACCTGGAGCACGCGCTCCTCGGCAAGGACCCGTTCGACACCGCGTGGATCGAGCACGAGAACTACCGCGACGCCTACTGGCGCGGCGGGGCCGTCCTCATGAGCGCCCTGTCGGCGATCGACATGGCGCTCTGGGACATCAAGGGCAAGGCGCTCGGCGTGCCGTGCTGGAAGCTGCTCGGCGGCAAGTGCCGCGCGGCCGTGCCGTGCTACGCGAACTGCTGGTTCGCGGGCGCGAAGGAGCCGGAGGAGTTCGCCGCCAAGGCGACGGCCGCCGTCGCGCGCGGCTTCAAGGGCCTCAAGTGGGATCCCTTCGGCAAGAACTACCGCCAGCTGCCGCCCGCCGACTTCAGGAAGGCGATGAAGTGCGTCGCCGCCGTGAAGGGCGCGACGGAGGGCAAGGCCGAGATCCTGATCGAGTGCCACGGCCGCTTCGACGTGCCAACGGCGCTCCGGGTCTGCCACGCGCTGGAGGAGTTCGACCCCTACTGGGTGGAGGAGCCGGTCATCCCCGACACGATGCGGGCCCTCGCGGACGTGCGCAGCCGCGTGCGCGTGCCGATCGCCTGCGGCGAGCGCCTCTACACGACGCAGCAGATCCTCGACGCGATCGAGCTCGGCAGCTGCGACTACCTGCAGCCCGACTCGTCGCACGCGGGCGGCATCACGGCGATGAAGGGCATCGCGGCGATCTGCGACGCGCACCACGTGCCGTTCTGCGCGCACAATCCGAGCGGCCCCGTGGCGAACGCCGTCACGCTCGCGCTCGGCGTCTCGACGCCCGGCTACTGCATCCACGAGACGCTGTTCGACGACGTGCCGTGGCGCAAGGACGTCGTCGACGAGGACGTGAAGTTCGTGGACGGGATGATGTACCCCTCGGAGCGTCCGGGGCTTGGCATCCTGCTGGACGAGCAGGCCGCCGCCGGGCATCCGAAGCAGGACCACTGGCTGCGCCACTACGTCGGCACGCTCACGAACGTGCGCCCGCCGGACGCGACGCCGTACTACCACGGGTGAGGCGAAGGGTGCCTCGCCCTTGACGTCCGGACGGAAGAAATGCTATACTTCGCGCCGTTGTCCAGAAAGGGACAGCAGAAAACGGCATGAGTCGCAGCATGTTCAGCAGCATCTGGTGGTGGCGCCACGGGTCGAAGATCCGTAGGCCGGTTGCCGCATAGCTGCGAAAACGCGAAACCAGGCCCAGTACCCGAAGGCGGATCGTCAGACGAAGACGGTCCGCCTTTTGCATTCCAGAAAAACGTCAATCGAACCTAAGCCAACAAGGAAGAGCCAAAATGTTGAAGACCCTAACCGAAAGCGAATTCGTCCGCCGCACGCACGGCGGCTTCCGCACGCCCGTCTACCGGGAGTTCCTCGCCGACCGCGAGACGCCGGTCGCCGTCCTGACGCGCGCGGCGGCGGACGACAGCGTCTTCCTCCTCGAAAGCGTGGCGGGCGGCGAGAATCCGGGCCGCTACTCGTACCTCGGCGTCGATCCCTACGCCGTCGTCGAGGCGCAGCCGGGCGAGCCGCCGCTCGCGAAGGTGCGCGCCGCGCTCAAGGCGCGTCCGTTCGCCCCCGCGCCGGAGCTGCCGTCGCTGCAGGGCGGCGCGATCGGCTATCTCGCCTACGACGCGGTGCGGGCGTTCGTGCCGCGCGTGAAGCTGACGCCGGAGGCCGGCACGCCGTCCAGCGCGTTCCTCCTCACCGACACGCTGCTCGTGATGGACCACGTGCGGCAGACGGTTCTCGTCATCCGCGTGACGGGCGTCGAGGCGGGCGAGACCGCCGAAGCCGCCTACCACCGCGCGCAGGCGGAGATCGACGCGGTCTATGCGCGGCTCCTCAGCGCGGAGTCGATCGCGAAGTTCGCCGTCCCGGCCGGCGGCGCGGCCCCGGAACGGCGGGGCCTGTCCCCATTCAGGCCGGAGATGACGGAGGCGGAGTTCGAGACGATCGTCACGCGGTGCAAGGCGGCGATCCGGGCGGGCGAGGTCATCCAGATCGTGCCGTCCCAGAAGTTCACGGCCGAGACGGACATACCGCCGCTCGCGCTCTACCGGGCGCTGCGGATGGTGAACCCCTCGCCCTACAACTTCTTCCTGAAGCTCGGCGGCAAGACGCTCATCGGCTCGTCGCCGGAGGAGCTCGTGAAGCTCCAGGGCCGCACGGCCTCGACGGCGCCGATCGCCGGGACGCGTCCGCGCGGCGTGACGCCGGAGGCGGACCGCCTCCTGGAGGCGGAGCTGCGGGAGGACCCGAAGGAGCGCGCGGAGCACGTGATGCTCGTCGACCTCGGCCGCAACGACCTCGGCCGCGTCTCGGCGACGGGCAGCGTGAAGGTCGACTCGTTCGCGCACGTCGAGCGGTACTCGCACGTGATGCACCTCGTCTCGCACGTGACGGGCGAGCTGGAGCCGGGCAGGGACGCCTTCGACCTCCTGGAGGCGGCGTTTCCGGCGGGGACGCTCACCGGCGCGCCGAAGGTGCGGGCGATGGAGCTCATCGCCGAGCTGGAGAAGTCGCCGCGCGGCATCTACGGCGGCGCCGCCGGGTTCTTCAGCTACACGGGCGACATGAACTTCGCGATCGTCATCCGCACGATGATCCTGGAGCGGGGCGTCCTCACGATGCGCGCGGGCGCGGGCATCGTGGCGGATTCCGATCCGCAGAAGGAGTACCGCGAGACGGTCAACAAGTCGAAAGCCATCTTCGAGGCGGCGAAGTTCGCCGCGAGCCTGTAGGCGGGTTCTCCCTGCCCTGAAGCCACGCCCCAATCCCTGAAACCTGAAACCTAAAACCTATTCCAGCCCTATGATCCTCATCATTGACAACTACGACTCGTTCACGTACAACCTTGTGCAGGCGCTGCGGTCGCTCGGACGCGAGGTGAAGGTCGTGAAGAACGACGAGATCGACGTCGCGGGCATCGCGGCGCTGAAGCCGGAGGCGATCGTCCTCTCGCCCGGGCCGGGAAACCCCGACTCGGCGGGCGTCACGCTCGCGGCGGTCAAGGCGTTCGCCGGCAAGGTGCCGCTTCTCGGCATCTGCCTCGGGCACCAGTCCATCGCGCAGGCGTTCGGCGCGAAGATCGTCCCGGCCAAGCGCCTCATGCACGGCAAGACGAGCCGCCTCACGCACGACGGGAAGGGGCTTTTCGCCGGCATCCCGCAGGGCATGGAGGCGATGCGCTACCATTCGCTCGCCGTCGACCGCGCGACGCTGCCGGACTGCTTCGAGATCATGGCCGAGGCGGAGGACGGCGAGATCATGGGCCTGCGGCACAAGACGCTGCCGATCGAGTCGCTGCAGTACCACCCAGAGTCCATCGGCACGCCGGAGGGCGTCCGCCAGCTGAAGAACTTCCTCGGCCTGCGCACGGCGGCGGAGTCGACCGAGGCGGCGGGGGCGCACCGCGCGATGGCGTCGCTCATGCGCGGCGAGATGTCCGAGCGCGAGATCGCCGCGCTGCTGAACGGCTACAACGCGCGCGGCATCACGCCGGACGTGCTGACGGGCTCGGTGCGGGCGATGCGCGCGGCGGGCGTGAAGGTCGACCTGGGCGGCCTCGACGCCGTGGACATCGTCGGCACGGGCGGCGACGGGCGCCACACCTTCAACATCTCGACGGCGGCGGCCTTCGTCGCGGCGGGTGCGGGCGTGCCGGTCGCGAAGCACGGGAACGTCGCGGCGACGTCGACGTGCGGCGCGGCGGACGTCCTGAAGGCGCTCGGCTACGACCTCGCGCAGACGCCGGAGGCCGTCGCGCGGGCGGTGCGCGAGATCGGCGTCGGCTTCCTCTTCGCCAAGGCGCTGCATCCGGCGATGCGCTACGCCGCGCCGGTCCGGAAGGCCCTCGGCTGCAAGACGATCTTCAACCTGCTGGGGCCGCTGACGAACCCGGCGGGCGTGCGGCGGCACGCGATCGGCGTGTACGACCCGAAGCTCGCGCCGCTCTTCGCCCGGACGCTGCGCGACCTCGGCAGCGAGCGCGCGCTCGTCTTCTCCGGCGAGGACGGGCTGGACGAGATCTCGCCGACGGGCCTCACGTTCGTGACGGAGCTGAAGGGCGGCGAGATCTCGTCGAAGCTCCTGTCCGCCGCCGAGCTCGTCGGCGCGGCGTATCCGCTGGACGACCTCGCGGGCGGCACGCCGGAGGAGAACGCGGCGCTGATGCGGGGCGTGCTGACGGGGCGGATCGCGGGCGCGAAGCGCGCGGCGACGCTCCTGAACGCGGCGGCGGCGATCTACGTGGGCGGCAAGGCCGACACGCTCGCGGACGCCGTGGCCCTCGCGCGGCAGTCCGTCGATTCCGGCGCCGCCGCCGCGAAGCTGGAGGCGCTCGTGGCGTTCGGGCGGTGAAGGCGGCGTCCGCGCGGCGGCGGGCGGAATTATGCTATAATACGCCCCATGACGAACAGGCTTGACAGTCACAGGGGAAAGGGGCGCGGGAGATGATCGCGCTTCTCGCCAGTCTGCTGATCGCGACCAACGCGACGCCGCACGAGCTCGTGGCGAACTGCCGCGCGATGGTTCCGGCGAACGTCGAGCTGTCGGGGCGGCTCGTCCTGCGCAACCGGCGGGGCGTCGTCAAGGCCGAACACGGCTATGTCCTCACGCGCGCGGCGGGGAAGACGTCGCTCGCCGTCGATGGCCGGCCCTACGCGCCGCCGACGGATGCCGGGCGCGCGGCGGAAGGCATCCTGGGGACGGACGTGACCTGGAGCGACCTCTCGCTTGACTACCTCTGGTGGGATGACGTCTCGTTCGACACGGCGCGCGAGGGCGAGACGGTGCATGGCCAGGTCTGCGCCGTCGTCGTGCTGCGGCAGGGCGCGCGGACGGTGCGCGTGTGGATCGACCGCAAGACGGGCGCGCTCCTGCAGGCGGAGGAGTTCGAAGGCGACCGGCGCGTCCGGCGGCTCTGGGGCGCGCGCCTCAAGAAGTTCGGCGACCGCTGGATGGCGAACGTCTTGGAGGTCGAGACCGAGGGGTCTGGCCATCGCACGAAAATCACCGTGGAGGAACTCAAATGAAAAAGCTGCTCAAATTCGTTTTCTGGACGCTGGTCGTCCTCGTGCTGTTGGCCGTCCTGCTCGTGGCGACGCTGCCGCTTTGGCTCGGGCCGGTGGCGCGACCGATCGCCAACAGGGTCGCGCCGGCGGTCACGAAGACCGACTTCAACCTCGGGCACCTGTCGCTCAACCCGTACACGGGGCGGCTGGAGGTCGGCGACGTGCTGATCGGGAACCCGGCTGGCTATTCGGAAGCGCGCGCCGTCGCGCTCGGCAGCCTGACCGTCGTCGCCGATCTGTCGTCCGTTTTCTCGGACTGCATCCACGTGCGCGAGGTGACGCTCTCGGACTGCTTCGTGTCCTATCTCTATGGCGGCGCGAACAACGTCGACAACATCACGCAGCTGCGGATGAACGTCGCGGGCGGAAAGGAGAAGTACGAGGCCGCGCAGCGCCGTCAGGAGGCGGCGGAAGAGGCGGCCGCGCAGGCGGCGGCGGAGGCGCCCGAGGCGGACGCGGAGGAGCCGTCGCGGCGTCTCGTCATCGACCGGCTGACGGTGACGGGCGTGCGCGTGAAGCTTCAGATGCTCACGCTGCCCGTGCCGCCGATCACGCTGACGGACCTCGGCAAGAAGTCGGGCGGCCTGACGCTTGCGGAGCTGACGGCGCAGGTCTGGGACGCGATCCTGAAGAGCGCCGCTAAGGCCGGCGACGGCGCGGCGGCGCTGGGCGGCCTCATCAACACGACGGCGGCGGATCTTGGCACGGCGGTCAAGAATGCCGGCAAGGCGACGGGCGAGGCGCTGAAGACGACGACGGGCTCGCTCCAGTCGGCGGCCGACACGACCGTCGGCACGGTCAACGAGGGCGTGAAGTCGGTCAACGACAGCGTGAAGCAGTTCGGCGACGACATGAAGAAGACGGCCGAAGCCGTCAAGAGGCTTTTTGGCCGCTGATCGGGCGGGGGGTTGCCCTCGGCGAGGAAATATGGTATCATACCGCCCGTTTTGCTGATCGCCGGCTTACGGGCGGCGAATGCTTGCGACTATAGCTCAATTGGATAGAGCGTTGGCCTCCGAAGCCGAAGGTTGCTGGTTCGATCCCAGTTAGTCGCACCAATCCAGACAAGAGAATGACCAATGGCTGAGAACATCATCGAGCTCGTCGACGTGACGAAGACGTTCCGGGACTTCTGGCTGCGGCCGACGGTGAAGGCCGTGGACGGCCTGTCGCTGACGGTCGAGAAGGGCGAGGTCTTCGGTCTCCTCGGGCCGAACGGCTCCGGCAAGTCGACGACCATCAAGATGATCCTCGGCCTCCTCTCGCCGAGCGGCGGGCGCCTCTCGCTCTTCGGCCAGCCGCCGCAGTCGGTCGCGGCGCGGCGGCGCCTCGGCTACCTGCCGGAGCTGAGCTACCTGCATCCGTTCCTCACGGCGCAGGAGACGCTCGCGTACTACGCGGGGCTCTCGGACCTTCCGCGCGCGGAGGCGAAGGCGCGGACGCGCGAGCTGCTGGCGATGGTCGGGCTTTCCGACGTCGCGAAGCGTCCCGTCGGCGGCTTCTCGAAGGGCATGGCCCGCCGCGTGGCCCTTGCCGCCGCGCTGATCGGCAAGCCCGACCTGCTCGTCCTGGACGAGCCGACGTCGGGCCTCGACCCGATCTCCACGAAGGAGGTCAAGCTGCTCGTCAAGGCCCTGCGCGCCGGCGGCATGACGGTTCTCACGACCTCGCACCTGCTCGCGGACGCGCAGGACATCTGCGACCGCGTGATGATCCTCAACCACGGCAAATGCGTCGCCGAGGGGAAGGTGTCGGCGCTCGGCACGAGCCTCGAGGACTTCTTCCTCGCGAAGGTCGATGACGCGAAGGACTTCACCCTCGCCCCGTTCCTGGCCTCGTGATGCGCGCGTTCCTCGAAGTCGTCCGCCTCGAACTGAAGGCGCTTGTGCGGTCGAAGACCGTGCTCTTCCTGCTCGTGGCGGCGGTCACGTGGATGGTCGCGTTCCCGTCGCTCGTGCGGGGCGACGGCACGGCGGCGGGTCTGCGCGAGCTCGACATCCACTTCTCGCTCGGCGGCGTCTTCGCGCTCCTCGTCTTCGCGCTGCTGGCGTCCGCAACCGGCTCGCTCGCGCGCGAACGCGCCGCGAAGCGGCTGCAGCTGACGCTTGTGCGGCCGGTCGGACGCGTCGCGCTGATCCTCGGCAAGGCCGTCGCGCACGTCGCCGTCGGCGCGGCCGTGCTGGCCGTCGCGTGCGGCGTCCTCGCGAGCCGCGTCGACTGCGCGACGCCGTGCAGCCACGTGCTGTCGCCGATCCTGCCGTCCGTGCAGACGGAGGCGGAGGGCCTGTACGCGCGCTACATGGCGGACACGAACACGCCGGCGGCGGTGCGCCATGCGCCGAAGGCGACGGTGCTGCGGCTTCTGGCGAACCGGGCGATCGACCGCTACGAGACGGTCGGGACGAACGAGGTCGCGCGCTGGCGGTTCGCCGCGCCGGGCGACGCCGTGCGCATCCGCTTCACGAATCCGTTCGAGATGCGCCAGGACGTCTGCGGCGTCTTCCGTTCGGGCGCGGCCGAGCTTGCGGTCCGCAACATCACGCAGGCCATCGCCGTCGTGCCGTTCAGGGGCGCGGACGCGGAGCTCGCCTTCGAGAACCGCGGCGCGCACGCGCTGATGCTGCGGCCGCGACGCGACGTCAACGTGCTCAAGACGGCGGACCCGTTCCTCTGCAACCTGCTGCGCGCCTACGTCGTGCTCGTGTCCGTCCTTGCGCTCGTCGTCTCGCTGGGGCTGTTCCTCGGCGCGGGGCTGAGCCGTCCCGTCGCGCTGTTCGTCGCGTTCGTGACGCTCGCGGTCGGCGAGATGAGCCCCAGCGTCGTCGAGCAGTACCCGGACGAGCTGGAGACGAAGCTGTCGGATCGCATCGGCCTCGTCATCACGCGCTTTGCCGCGTCCGTGACGCGCCCCGTCTCGGCGTTCTCGCCGCTGGAGGCGCTGGCGAAGGACGAGTGCGTCGAGCCGGCGCGCGTCCTCGGCCTCGCGCTCGCCAATCTCGTGGGGCTGCCGGTCCTGCTCGCGCTCCTCGGCGCGTTCGTCCTTCCCCGCAAGCAGGATGACCTGGTCTGAAAGGACTCTCTTGCCATGCGAAAACATCCCTTTGCGCCCCGTCGCCCTGCCTCCATCGCCGTCAGCTCCCTCGTCGCCGGAATCCTGATCTCCCTCGGCGCGACCGCCTTTCTCGGCATTCGCCAGGGAGGCCACTCCTTTGGGTTCCACTCCAGCTCTCCCAGCGCAAGCCCCGCGTCCAATCGCGCGCCTGAAAGGCGCCCGCCCGTCTGGGGCGGGTTCAACCTTAAGAAATCTTAAGGCAAATCTTAAGGTAGAATTAAGGCTTCTTTTCCCGCGGTGTGCTATGATATGCGCACATCGAAGGGAGAGGGGCCTTGACGACATCCAACAAACTGCTTCTTGCCTGTGCCGCGCTGGCGGCGGGCGAGTTCGCCGCCGCGCAGGCGCCGATGCTGACGGCGGCCTGGCCAGCCGTCGGCGCGTGCGCGCTGCTGGTCGCGGTCTTCGGCTATGCCGGGGCCGTCCGCGCCTGGCCGCTCGCCGCGCTGGCGCTGGCGGGGGCGACGCTCTTCTGGGCCGTGACGGGCGAACGTGCGCGCGTCTATCGCGAAAGCCCGTGGCTGTGCGAGGCGGGGCGGCGGCGCGGGGCGGCGGCGGCGGTGCCGCCGGCCCTGCGGGCGACGCGGCGCGACCTCTTGCGCCGCGTGTCCCTCGGCATCGCGTCCGACCGCGAGCTCGTCTCGCTCAACCGGGCGATCCTCCTCGGCGAGCGCGCGAACCTGCCGCGTCCGCTCCGCCAGACGTTCGTCGGGGCGGGGACGATCCACGTGTTCGCGATTTCGGGGCTGCACGTGATGGCGATCGCGCGCGTCCTCGTCTTCCTGCTGCGCCTCCTCTGGCTGCCGCGGCGGTTCGCGGCGGCGGCGACGATCCCGATTCTCTGGGGGTACCTGGCGCTCATCGGCTTTCCGCCGAGCGCCGTGCGGGCCGGCGCGATGGCGAGCCTCGCCTGCCTTGCGCCGCTGTTCGGGCGGCGTCCGAACGGCGTGGCCGCATGGTCGCTGACGTTTCTCGGCGTCTACGGCCTGCGGCCGACGCGGGTCGAGGACGTCGGGTGCGGCCTGTCGTTCGCCGTCATGCTGGCGATTCTCGTCGTCGGCGACCGCCTGCGCGACCGCCCGGAGGGGCTCGGCAAGACGCTGGCCGTGGCCGTCGCCGCCTGGGCGGCGGGCGTGCCGATCGCCGCGCACGTGTTCGGGCGCGTGACGCCGGGGGGCGTCCTGGCGAACCTCGCGCTCGTCCCGGCGGCGGGCGTGACGGTCTACGCCGGCGCGGTCGGGCTTCTCGCGAGCTTCGTGTCGGAGCCGCTGGCGGCGCACCTCAACGGCCTCTCGGGCCTGTTCACGCGCGCGATGGTCGTCCTCTCCGACGGCGTCGCGCGCCTGCCGGGGGCGAACGTCGAGGTCCCGAAATGGCCCGTGTCCGCCTGCCTCGCCTGGTATGCCGCGCTGGGGCTTGCCCTGCTGTTCAGGCGATCGCGGCCTTGAGCTGCGCCGCGAGCGCGTCGGGGTCGCAGGCGTCGAGGCGGCGGAGCGCGCACGCCCAGCGGTAGGCGCCGGAGCCGTTCGTGTCGTAGGGGCGGTCGGAGAAGAGGTGGTCGAACGCGCGGCGGCGCGCGCGGTAGGCGGCCTGAGTCTCGGCGAGGTGCCGGCGGAAGCCCTCCACGTAGGCGGCGACGAACGTCGGGTACTCCGTCACGTATTTCGCGCGCCGCGTCGCGAAGGCGGCGTACTCGGAGGCGAAGTCCGCGAGCGGCCGCTCGTAGTCGACGAAGCTGCCGGCGTGGTCGGTGATGCGGATCTCGGCGGGCATCCCGTCCTCGCCCGTCGTCACGACCTCGTAGTTCTGGTCGAAGAGCAGTTCCTTCGTGATCGAGTTGCGGCGGCCGACGACGAGGTCGATGGCGGCCGCGCGGCCCATCAGGAACGCGAACTTCTGCGCCCAGGCGGGGTTGCGGTACTTCGCGAGCGGCACCTTGTCCGACGCGATCCCGTGCACGTAGCTGCGCACGAAATAGGCCGAGCGCACCGACACGCCGTTGTACTGGTTGCTGCCGCGGTACTTCTCGGCGAAGTGCCCGTAGCCGATGTGGCGCGGCAGGTTCATGCCGAGCTGGAGGCACATGAGCCGGCGGTCGAGGATGAAGTCCGAGTACTCGTCGGCCTCCAGGATCGACTGGAGCAGGCTCTTGCCCTCGTCGAGGTGTTCGGCGACGCCCCACTTCTGGAGGCGGATCATCATCACCGTCGGCTCGGCCTCGCCCTCCTCCTCGTACTGCATGATGTAGAGGTGGCCGCGCCGGTCGCCGGCGATGGGGCGGCGCGCGAGCGAGGCGGCGATGCGCCCGACGTTGATGTAGCGGATGCGCCCGAAGAGCCGCGTCGTGTTGAAGAGGAGGCTCTTGACGCGCATGTCGCAGAGCGCGAGCAGCTCCGGGTCCTGCGTGCGCGCGGCCTCGTTGTAGATCGGGTCGAAGATGACTTCGCCGTCCGCGATGCGCGCGCCGGGCAGCCACTCGATCTGGCGGTAGAACTCGGGCGAGATGCCGGCGACGAGCTCCTGCTCCTCGGCGGTCGTCTCGTTGGGGCCGGCCGTGAGCGCGTGGCACATCGCGTTGCGCCAGTCGAAGTTGGCGACGGACTCGTCGCGCAGCTCCGGCGGCAGGGCCATGCGCCAGTCGAGGGCGATCCGGTCGCAGGCGGACTTCAGCTCCGCGTCGCCCAGCTCGGCGACCTTGAGGTCGCGGAACGCGCGCTTGACCTCGATCGGCGTCGCGGCGGGGAAGAGGTCGATCTCGGGATGCCCCGTGCGGTTGCGCTTGTTCAGCCCGGTGACGATCTCGACGACCTGCCGGCGGAAGTCGGCCGGGGGCATCCCCTTGATTTCGGCGTAGGCGCCGGCGGTGACGAAGCGCGTGCCGGTCGCGGGGTTGTAGTAGTAGATCGGGCGCTCGCCGATCGCGACCTTCGCGTGCTCGATCAGGGCGGCCATGTCGTCCTGCGAGATCGGCTGGCGCGCCATGCGCCAGTTCTCGCCGCGCGCGCGCAGGGCGGTGCGCACCTTGGCGGACGACGTGTTGAGAAAACGGATCGACCGCTTGGCGACCATCGTCTGGAGCACCTCGTCGGCGCGGAACGCGAGGTCCATGCGGTCTGGGTTCGGGCGGATCAGGACCTGGTCGTCGGTGAAGATGAGATCGACGGACTCGGCGATCTCCGCCTCCTCCTCGGACGGCGTGAGGGGCCTCTCCTTCGCGAGCTCCTCCAGCCACATGATGCGCTGCATCGCGTGGATGCCCCGTTTCGTGACGAGCCCGGGCGTGCGGAAGAAAAGCGTGCCGATGCGGCTCAGCAGCCGCCCCTCGGCGTCCCTGGCGAAGATCTTGTCCCCGATGATTTTCATGGTCTGTTGCGTTCCTTTCGAAAATGAGACGGGAATTATACGATTTTTCGTGTCCGTCGGTCAAATCGGCCAAGCCCATCCAAATGGCCCTCTATTCCTCGCGCGGCGATTATGGTATAATCTCCGCCGTTTTTGAATTTCTTCAAGTAAGGAAGGTAAAGATGGCCGAGACGGAAGCGATTGTGACACAGCTGGGCGAATGCGCCGAGAAAAAGGATTTCGAGGGCGCGTTCAGGCTCGTGCGGGAAAACCAGGCGGAGCTCGCGAAGAAGGTTCAGCCGGCCGGCGTCAAGGACGCCCTGAAGAAGACGACGGGCGATCGTCTTCTTCTTTCTTTCATCGACGGCGTCGAGTTCGGGGCGCATCCGCTCGCCGAGTCGCTGATGCGGCTCGAGAAGCTCGTCGCGTTCAACGCGAACATCCCCGGCGCGGCGGGCGTCAAGGTGCTGAACGAGACGTGGGGTCTCGGCACGGTCAGGAAGATCGACTACTTCTACAGGCGCATCACGGTCGACTTCAAGACGAAGAAGGGCCACCAGTTCACGTATGCGGCGGCCTGCGACATGCTGACGGTCGCGCCGAAGGACCACATCCTCGTCCTGCGCGAGACGGCGCCGGCCGACTTCGAGGCGCTGCTGAAGGAGAAGCCGGGCGAGTTCGTCAAGGCGGTCCTGCGCTCGAACGGCTCGGCGATGACGCTCGTCCGCCTGGAGGACTACTGCGTGAAGAACGGGTTCGTGAAGGCGGTGAACTGGAAGAAGTTCTGGGACTCGGCGCGCGGGCAGCTCAAGGCCGACAAGTGCGTCGCCGTTCCCGCGAAGAAGACCGAGCCCATCCAGCTCCGCGCGGCGGCGGAGGACTACGGCGACAGCTGGCTCACCGGCTTCGCGCACGAGACGGACCCGAAGCGGATCCTCGCGGCGGTGGCCGAATACGTCGCGCAGGGCAAGTTCAAGGTCGCCGACGAGGAGACGAAGGCGAAGGTCGGCGAGCGTCTCGCGTTCGCCGCGACGGCCGCGCGCAAGGTCGACGACGCGCTTTACGCGCGCCTCGCGTGCAAGATCGTGTCGCTCGGCTTCGCGAACCCGCCGGCGGCGGAGATGCGCGCCTACCTCTGGGAGCGCAAGCGCTTCGTCAAGGCGGCGGCCGCGCTGCCGGCGCGCGAAGTCGGCGCGATGGTCGCGTTCCTCGGCTGCGACGACGCGGCGAAGGCGAATCTCGTCGCGGCGATTCCCGACCTCTGCTTCACGGCGGTCGGCGAGATCGTCGGCCAGTTCGGGCAGGACGCGGCGTGCCGCAAGGCGATCGGCGACTTCATGAGGCAGCCGAAGGCGCCCGCGACGCTGACGACGCTGCTCGTCGGCAAGTACGAGCAGTTCCGGGAATGGGCCGAGCTGCCGCCGCTCATCACGCTCCTCACGCACGCGATCGCCCTCGGCGAGGGGCGGCAGAGCGGCGAGACGCTGCGGATGCAGAACCTCGTGCGCCGCCTCTTCGCGAACGTCGACTGGCTCAAGAAGATCTTCGGCTGGCTGACGCCGGCCGAGCAGGCGCTCTTCTTCGAGCGCTTCCAGGCCTCGATCGCGTGGGATCCCTCGACGCACCACGCGACGGTCGTGCGCATGACGAAGATCGTGCCGGCCCTCGAGGCGCACCTCGTCAAGGTCGAGAAGAAGAGGGAGTACGCGCGCGTCACGTCCTTCCGCAGCTTCGGGCTCAAGAAGGCCGAGTACCTCAAGCTCATCAACGAGGAGATGCCGGCGAACGTCAGGCGCATCGAGTTCGCGAAGAGCTACGGCGACCTCTCGGAGAACGCCGAATACCAGTACGCGAAGGACGAGCAGCGCGCGCTCATGCAGAAGCAGACGCTCATGCAGGCCGACCTGGAGGCCGTCAAGCCCGGCGACTTCGCCGACGCGACGACCGACGAGGTGATGCCGGGCGTGACCGTCGTCTGCGAGACGAAGGCCGGCGAGAAGACGTGGACGATCCTCGGCGAGTGGGACAACGACCTCGAAAGGGGCATCCTCTCCTCGAAGACGCGCGTCGCGCAGAACCTCATGGGCAAGAAGCCCGGCGACAACTTCGAGCTGCCCGACGAGAACGGCGACGTCGCCTTTGCGACCGTGAAGGAGATCCTGCCGCTGACGGACGAGATCCGCGCGTGGATGAAGCTCCCGGACGGCATCCAGATCTGAACCCCCGCGAAAGGAGAAAGCCATGAGCAGCGAAACTGTCGAGAAGAACGAGGTCAAGCGCGTTCCGCCGCGCATCATCCGGCGCCCGTCGGCGGCGGTCAAGGCGGCGGCGGCCTTTGAGGAGTACACGCCGATCGACACGGCGAAGGCCGTCGCGTTTGGCGCGTCCATCGCCGAGGAGATGAAGCAGTCGGCCGCGAAGGCCGAGCAGGAGCAGGTGGATGACGGCATCCGCCTCTCGCGCCGTCCGACGTCGCGGACGCGCGGCGAGCCGTCGGAGAAGTTCCCCGAAGGCGACCTGAAGGACTTCCGCAAGCGCCTCCTTGACGCGCGCGCCAAGGCAATGGCCGGCGTGGACGCGATGAAGGCGACGGGCTTCAACGAGTCCGAGGACCACGAGGCCGACGGCGGCGACGGCACGGCGCAGACGCTGCGCCTGCAGGCGCTCGGCCAGATGGGCAACATCAACCGCACGATCCAGCAGATCGACGAGGCCCTGCACCGCATCGACGACGGCACGTACGGCGTCTGCACGGTCTGCGGCCAGCTCATCCGCAAGCCGCGCCTCCTGAACCAGCCGTTCGTGCTGACCTGCATGGAGTGCCAGAGCGAGATGGAGCGCGGCGCGAAGTGAAGCGTGCGCTGATCGCGCTTGCCGTCGCCGCGCACCTCGTGCTCGTCGATGCGGTCGTCAAGGAACTCGCCGTCGGCTTCCTCAGGGGGGCGGCGGCGATCCCCGTCATTCCGGGGCTCTTCAACCTCGCCTACGTCGAGAACCGGGGCTGCGCCTGGGGGCTTCTGCAGGGCCATGTCTGGCCGCTGGCGGCCTTCGGCGTCGTGGCGCTCGCCTTCCTCGTCTGGAAGCGGCGGAGCGTCTTCGGGCTGCCCGGCTCGCGGCTGGGCGCCGTGGCGGAGCCGCTTCTCTACGCGGGCGTCGTCGGCAACCTCGTCGACCGCGTCTTCCGCGGCTACGTGATCGACATGTTCGACTTCCACTGGAAGGCGAGCCACTTCCCGTGCTTCAACGTGGCGGACACGTTCATCTGCGTGTCCGTCGGGCTGCTTCTGCTCGCCTCGCTGCGGGCCCCTGCGCCTGACGCGCGCAGAGATGGTATAATGTCCGCATGAAGAGAATTGGCATCATCGGCGCGGGGCGCTTCGGCATGTCGCTCGCGGAATCGCTCTCGAACGCGGGCGCGGAGGTGATCCTCATCGACCGGAACCGTCCCGCGATGCAGCAGGCGAACGAGTTCGCGACGGCCCTCCAGGGCGACGCGACCCAGCCGCGCGTCCTGGAGGAGGCGGGCTTCGGCGAGTGCGACGTCGTCGTCGTCGCGATCGGCTCGAACATGGAGGCGTCGATGATGGCGACGGCGAACTGCAAGGAGCTCGGCGTGCCGAACGTCGTCTCGAAGGCGACGAGCGAACTGCACGGCAAGATCCTGCGCCGCATCGGCGCGGACTCGGTCGTCTATCCCGACCGCGACTCGGCGCACCGCCTCGCGCGCGTCCTCGCGAACCATGACGTCATCGATTTCCTGGAGGTCTCCGAGGGCTACTCGATCGCGGAGATCGACGTGCCGGACGGCGTGCGCGGCCAGACGCTCGCCGAGGCGGACCTCCGCCGCCGGACGGGCGTGACGGTGCTCTGCATCCGCCGCGCGGACCCCGACCCGCAGAGGCCTCGCAAGGTCATCTTCCCGCAGGCGGACGACGTGCTCGAGTCCGGCGACCGCCTCATCGTCTTCGGCGAGACGAAGAAGCTCGACGAGCTGTCCAGCCGATGAGCCGCCTCGTCATTCGCGGTCGCAAGACGGTTTCCGGGACGCACCGCGTCTCCGGCAACAAGAACGCGGCGCTGCCGATGGTCGCGGCGGCGCTCCTGACGTCCGAGCCCGTCACGATCCGCAACCTGCCCGCGATCGACGACGTGGCGCGGATGCTTGACGTGGCGCGGAGCTTCGGCGCGCAGGTCGTGCGCGACGCGGCGGCGGGCGCGGTCACGGTCACGGCGGCGAAGCTGCGGTCGGCGCGGATCTCGCCCGTGCTCGCGGCGAAGATCCGCACGAGCTTCCTCTTCGCGGGGCCTCTCCTCGCGCGGCTCGGCCGCGCCTCGCTGCCGCCGCCCGGCGGCGACGCGATCGGACACCGCCGCCTCGACACGCATTTCGCCGGCTTCAAGGCGCTCGGCGCCCGGGCGTCCGTCGGCAAGAAGTCGCTTGCGCTGAAGGGCGCGCTGAAGGGCGCGCGCATCCTCCTCGACGAGGCGTCCGTGACGGCGACGGAGAACATCCTGATGGCGTCCGTCCTCGCGAAGGGGCGCACGGAGATCTGCAACGCGGCGTGCGAGCCGCACATCGTCGATCTCGCGAACATGCTCAACGCGATGGGCGCGAAGGTCGCTGGCGCTGGCACGAACCGGCTTGTCGTCGAGGGCGTCGAGGCGCTGCACGGATGCACGGCGACGGTCGGCTGCGACTACATCGAGGCCGGCAGCTACCTCGTCGCGGCGGCCGTGACGGGCGGCGAGCTGACGCTGACGGGCGTCGACCCCGCGCCGTTCGAGGTGCTGGCCGGACCGTTCGCGCGCTTCGGCGTGACGTGGACGATCGACGCGGCGGCGGGGACGCTCCGCTACGTGCCGCGCAAGCGGCTGCGGATGAAGTACGACCTCGGCGACGCGATCCCGTCGCTCGCGGACGGCACGTGGCCGGCGTTCCCGTCCGACCTCCTGTCGATCCTGATCGTCCTCGCCACGCAGGCGCGCGGCACGTGCCTCTTCTTCGAGAAGATGTTCGAGTCGCGGCTCTACTTCGTCGACCACCTGCGGCAGATGGGCGCGAAGATCGTGCCGTGCGACCCGCACCGCGTCGTCGTCACGGGGCCGTCGGCGCTCGTGGGCGGCACGGTCACGTCACCGGACATCCGGGCGGGCATCGCGCTCGTCATCGCCGCGCTCTGCGCGAAGGGCGAGACGACGATCCTGAACGCCGAGTCGATCGACCGCGGCTACGTCTCGGTCGAGAAGGCGCTTGGCGCGCTCGGCGCGGACATCGAAAGGAAAGGATAGCGAAATGAGGATCGTTCCGGCAGACGAGGCGGGACTGGCGGCGGCGGCGCACGTGCTGAGCGCGGACACGATCGTTTGGTTCGACGGCAAGATCTACGGGA
>CAKUGW010000041.1 GCA_934654805.1 uncultured Kiritimatiellota bacterium | reverse complement strand
TCCATCCTTCAACAACAGCCAATCTTTACAGGGGGTAAACCATCAACGAAATCAACTTTACCTCTGGAAGCGGCAGTTCCGAAAAAAAAAACGGGATGGGGGTGGCGTTGAAGCGGCGGCTTCCTTTTTTGGTATAATATCGCCTCACCCTTTCAAGGAGAGAAAAACATGGTTCTGCTGCTTGGTTCCGATGCCTATTCGCCGTTCAGACTCGACGCCCTCAAGGCGGCGGTCGCCAAAGCCGACCCGACGCTCGGGCCGCTCGCGATCGACGCGAAGTGGGTCTATGCGCTGGAGCTCGCCGACGCGCCGGTCGACGCGCGCGAGCTCGCCCGCGCGGCGGAGCTTCTCAACGCCGAGGGCGGCTGCGACGGGGCCGACTTCTACGTGACGCCGCGCAAGGGCACGATCTCGCCCTGGAGCTCGAAGGCGACGGACATCTTCCGCAACTGCGGGCTGAAGTCGATCTTGCGCGTCGAGCGGGGCGTGCGGTTCCTGGTGAGTGACGCGCGAGGCGTGAGGGGCGCGCGCGTCTTGAGCCCGCGTGACGCGAGCGACGCGAGGCCGGGGGCCGTCGCGCTTTCGCCGGCGGCCCTTGCCGCGCTCTACGACAAGATGACCGAGGGCGTCTATGACGACCTCTCCGACCTCTTTGACGTCGCCGAGCCGAAGCCGGGCCGCACGTATGACGTCCTGAAGAAGGGCGTCGAGGCGATCCGCGAGGCGAACGCGGAAATCGGGCTGGCGATCTCCGAGCCGGAGATGAAGTATCTCGCGGCGAGCTTCAGGAAGGCGAAGCGCAACCCGACGGACGCCGAGCTCGTCATGTTCGGGCAGGTGAACTCCGAGCACTGCCGCCACAAGATCTTCGGCGCCGAGTTCGTCATCGACGGCAAGAAACAGGCGAAGAGCCTCTTCGAGATGATCAAGAACACGCACCAGAAGCGTCCGCAGGACACGCTTTCGGCCTACAGGGACAACTCGGCCGTCGTGGCGGGCTTCAAGACGGACGTCTTCTCGATCGATCCCGCGACGAACGCCTATTCCTTCAAGAGGGACCAGCTCGACCAGCTCATGAAGGTCGAGACGCACAACCACCCGACGGCGATCTCGCCGTTCCCGGGCGCGGCGACGGGCGTCGGCGGCGAGATCCGCGACGAGGCGGCGACGGGCACGGGCTCGCGGACGGTCGCGGGCATCTGCGGCTTCATGGTGTCGAACCTGCGCATTCCGGGCTTCCCCCAGCCGTGGGAGCGCGTCTACGCCGACTTCCCGACGCGCCTGGCGACGCCGCTGCAGATCATGACGGACGGCCCGCTCGGCGGCGCGGCGTTCGGCAACGAGTTCGGGCGGCCCCAGCTCTGCGGCTTCTTCCGCACGTACGAGGGCGAGGTCGCGGGCGAGCTTCGGGGCTACCACAAGCCGATCATGCTCGCCGGCGGCATGGGCGTCATCCGCCGCAGCCAGGTGCAGAAGAGGGACGTCACGGTCGGCGCGCTGATCGTCCAGATCGGCGGCCCGGCGATGCGCATCGGCCTCGGCGGCGGCGCGGCCTCGTCGATGATGACGGGCACGAACTCCGAGGCCCTCGACTTCAACTCCGTCCAGCGCGGCAACGCCGAGATGCAGCGCCGCTGCCAGGGCGTCATCGACGCCTGCTCGTCGCTCGGCAAGGCGAACCCGATCCTCTCCGTCCACGACATCGGCGCGGGCGGCCTCTCCAACGGCTGCCCCGAGCTCGTCGAGGCGACGGGCGGGAGGTTCGAGCTGCGCGCGGTGCACAACGAGGAGCGCTCGATGAGCCCGATGGAGATCTGGTGCTGCGAGGCGCAGGAGCGGTACGTCCTCGCGCTCCGTCCGGAGGCGAAGGCGTTCTTCGAGGGGCTGTGCGCGCGCGAGCGCTGCCCGGTCGCGTTCATCGGCGTCGCGACGGGCGACGGGCAGCTCGTCCTCCACGACAGCCACTTCGGCGACAACCCGATCGACATGGACATCAAGGTCCTGCTCGGCAAGCCGCCGCGCATGGTGCGCAAGGTCAGGCGCACGAAGCGGAAGCGCCTTGCGACGCGCTTCGAGGGCGTGACGCCGATCGACGCCCTGACGCGCGTCCTGCGCCTGCCGGCCGTCGCGGACAAGACGTTCCTCGTCACGATCACCGACCGCACCGTCACGGGCCGCGTCGCGCGCGACCAGATGGTCGGCAAGTTCCAGCTGCCGGCGGCGGACTGCGCCGTGACGACGATGGGCTACACGACGTTCAACGGACAGGCGATGGCGACGGGCGAGCGCACGCCGGTCGCGCTCCTCGACGGTCCGGCGTCCGGCCGGCTCGCGGTCGCGGAGGCGATCACGAACCTCGCGGCGGCGGACGTCGGCGACATCTCGCAGATCCGCCTCTCGGCGAACTGGATGGCCCCGTGCGGCGAGCCGGGCGAGGACGCGATCCTCTACGACACCGTGCAGGAGGTGGGGCTGAAGTTCTGCCCGAAGCTCGGCGTCTCCATCCCCGTCGGCAAGGACAGCTGCTCGATGCACACGGTCTGGCAGGACCGGAAGGGCGAGGAGAAGAAGCAGGTCGCGCCGCTCTCGCTCGTCGTCTCGTCGTTCGCGCCGGTGAAGGACGTGCGCCTCACGCTCACGCCCGACCTGAAGGCCGATCCGCGCGGCGAGGGCTCCGTGCTCGTCTACGTGAACCTCGGCAAGGCGGGCGAGGCCCCGCTCGGCGCGACGGCGCTCGCGCAGGTCTACGGCCAGCTCGGCGACACGCACGCGGACGCGGACGCCGCGCTCCTGAAGCGCTTCTTCAACGCGATGCAGACGATCGTGCGCGACAAGCTCGCGCTCGCCTACCACGACCGGTCGGACGGCGGCCTCGCCGTCACGCTCGCGGAGATGGCGATCACGGGCGGGCGCGGCCTCGTCGCGAAGCTCCCCGACGGCGATGCGCTGGAGCAGCTCTTCAACGAGCAGCCGGGCGCCGTCCTGCAGGTGCGCGAGAAGTACCTTGGCCAGGTGCTGGCGGTCTTCCGCGCCGCGCGCGTCCCCGCCGAGGCCATCGGCGCGGCGCTTGCGACGAGCCGCACGTTCGAGCTGTTCGTCGGCGCGCGGCAGGCGATCAAGACCGACATCACGTACCTCCGCCGCTGCTGGTCGGAGACGACGTACCGCATGCAGGCCCTGCGCGACAACCCGGTCTCGGCGCGCGAGGAGTACGACAACGCGCTCGACGACCTCAACCCCGGCCTGAGCTTCCGGCTGACGTTCGATCCGGAGGAGGAGATGGGGATTGGTGAAGGAAGAGGGAAAAAGGAAGAAGGAAAAGGCGAGAAGGAAGAAGGGAAAGGCGAGGTCGTCCATGCTTCTTCCCCCTTCCTTCATCCTTCTTCCTTGTCTGCGCCGCGCATGGCGGTCCTGCGCGAGCAGGGCGTCAACGGGCACATCGAGATGGCGGCGGCGTTCGCGCTCGCGGGCTTCGACTGCCAGGACGTCCACATGTCCGACCTCATCGCGGGGCGCGTCGACCTCAAGGACTTCCGGGGGCTCGTCGCGTGCGGCGGCTTCAGCTACGGCGACGTCCTGGGCGCGGGCTCCGGCTGGGCGCGCTCGATCCTCTACAACGACCGCCTGCGCGAGATGTTCGAGGCGTTCTTCCGCCGTCCCGACACGTTCTCGCTCGGCGTCTGCAACGGCTGCCAGATGCTTTCGCAGCTGAAGGGCATCATCCCCGGCGCGGAGAAGTGGCCGAAGTTCGTGAAGAACATCTCCGAGCAGTTCGAGGCGCGCTACGCGACGGTCGAGATCGAGGAGTCCCCGTCGGTCTTCTTCCGGGGCATGGCGGGCTCGCGCCTGCCGATCGCGGTCGCGCACGGCGAGGGCCGCGTCTGGACGGACGGCTTCGCGCCGTCGATCTGCGCCGCGCACTACGTGGACAACTACGGGCAGGCGACGACGCGCTACCCGTACAACCCGAACGGCTCGCTCGGGGGGCAGACGGCGTTCACGACGGCGGACGGGCGCGCGACGATCATGATGCCGCACCCGGAGCGCGGCTTCCGCGCCTGCCAGCTCAGCTACAACCCCGGCGTCTTCCGGCTGAACGGCCCGTGGATGCGGATGTTCCAGAACGCCTACGCCTTCGCGATGGGGCGGTAAGGTGAATGCCGCTGCGGTGTCCGGCTCGGCTTCAGGCCGTCGCCGGGCGCCGCGTGCTGAGGACGAAGAGATGCTCGACGAGATGCGGGTCGAGCGCCCTTTCGAGAAACGGGATGACCTCATGGCGGACGCGGTTGCGCTCGATTGACGTGTCGTCGTTCGAGGCGTCCTCGCGCCAGCTCTCGCCGTACTTCTCGAGATAGGCCTTGAGCTCGGCGTCGCGGCAACCCAGGAGGGGGCGGACGAAGCGGATCGCGCCGACTTCGCTCGTTTCGCGCAGGCCGCAGAGCGAGGCGCGGCGGAGCTTCATGAGAAAGGTCTCGGCCACGTCGTCCATGTGATGCCCCGTCGCGATGGCGTCGAGCTTCAGCGTCTTCATGCAGCGCGCGAAGAACGCGAGCCGGACGCGCCGCGCGGCCATCTCCAGCGACTCGCCGCGCCGCCGCGTCACGGTCGCGTGCGTGCCCCGGAAGGGGAGGCCGAGCCGTTTGGCGAGGTCGCGCACAAAGCGGTATTCCTCCTTGGACTCCTTGCGCAGCCCGTGATCGACGTGCAGGACGACGAAGCGCCCGGCGGCGTTCTTCTTCTTCCCGCCCTTGGTGAGGAGAAAGGCCAGCGCCACGGAATCGGAGCCGCCCGAAACGGCGAGCCCGATGCGCCCGGAAGGAAGGATGGAACGGTTGATCCTCAACTTCGCGCCCCCTAACCTCTTCCTTCTTACCTCTTACTTCTTACTTTTTACTTCTTACTTGCCTTGCCATTGGCGGAGGGGGGGGGATTCGAACCCCCGGTGGACTTGCGCCCACACAACCTTTCCAAGGTTGCACCATCGACCACTCGGACACCCCTCCAGGCATGGTTTTCGCTTCGTTTGGCCTGGTGCCAGGAGCGGGACTCGAACCCGCACATACTCACGTATAGCAGATTTTGAGTCTGCCGCGGCTGCCATTACGCCACCCTGGCGCGCCTTGGAGCGGGCGAAGGGAATCGAACCCTCGTAGCCAGCTTGGAAGGCTGGAGCTCTGCCATTGAGCTACGCCCGCATGCCAGAAACGGAAACGGGGGAAGTATATCATATTTCGTGTGCCGAAACAACGGGGGATTTTGATATAATACGCAAAAAGCAAAAAAGGACGAATTCATGGCCAAATACGACAGGGAAGAAGTGCTGAAGTTCCACAAGGGCGGCAAGGTCGCGGTCACGCTGCCGAAGCCCCTCAAGACGAAGGACGACCTGTGCCTCGCCTACACGCCGGGCGTCGCGCAGGCGGTGAAGGAGATCGCCGCGCGTCCCGCGTCCGTCTACGACGTGACGGCGAAGCCGAACCTCGTCGCGGTCGTGTCGGACGGCACGGCGATCCTCGGCCTCGGCGACCTCGGCGCGACGGCGTCCATTCCCGTGATGGAGGGCAAGGCCGTCCTCTTCAAGAGCTTTGCGGACGTCGACGCCTGGCCGGTGCCGCTCGACGCCTGCCGCGTGGGCGGCGCGAACGCGGGCAAGACCGACCCCGAGCGCGTCATCGCCGCCGTGAAGGCGATCGCGCCGCAGTACGGCGGCATCAACCTGGAGGACATCGCCGCGCCCGCCTGCTTCGAGATCGAGGACCGGCTCGACGCCGAGCTCGACATCCCCGTCTTCCACGACGACCAGTGGGGCACGGCGGTCATCGCGCTCGCGGGCGTCATGAACTTCGCGCGGCTCGCCGGCAAGGAGCTGAAGGGCCTGAAGGTCGTCGTCAACGGCGCGGGCGCGGCGGGGACGCGCATCGCCGACATGCTCAAGGCCGCCGGCGTCGTCGACCTCACGATGTTCGACATCCGGGGCGTCCTCGCGACGTCGCGCACCGACCTCTCGCGCCAGAACGCCGTCCACGCGCGCGACGTGCCGGAAGACCTGACGCGCCGCGCGGCGCTGACGGGGGCGGACGTCTTCATCGGCGTCTCGGCGGCGAACGTCCTCTCGGGCGACGACGTGCGGGCGATGGGCGCGTTCCCGGCGATCTTCGCGATGGCGAACCCCGACCCGGAGATCACGCCGGAGGAAGTCGCGAAGGCCCTCGCGGGGCGGAAGTACGTGATGGTCACGGGCCGCAGCGACTACCCGAACCAGATCAACAACGTCCTCGGCTTCCCGTACCTCTTCCGGGGCGCGCTCGACGTGCGCGCGACGACGATCAACACGGCGATGAAGGTCGCGGCGGCGCACGCGCTCGCGGCGCTTGCGCGCGAGCCGGTGCCGGACGACGTGAAGGCGCTCTATCCGGGCGAGACGCTCGCCTTCGGCACGGACTACCTCATCCCGAAGCCGTTCGACCGCCGCCTCTTCGTCGAGGTCTCGTACGCCGTTGCCGAGGCGGCCGTGAAGTCGGGCGTCGCGCGGCTCGCCGTCGATCTCGCGGACTACCGCCGCCGGCTGGAGGCGCGGCGCTGACGGGACGGACGGCGCATCCCACTGTCGGCGGGCGCATCCCACTTGCCGTTTTCCGTTCCAGAGTGTATAATACCGCCCATGAAGACATGGTTAGCCTTTTGGTACGGCATCTTTCGGAACAATCCGACGTTTCGGCTTGTGCTGGGGCTCTGTCCGACGCTGGCGGTGACGACGTCGCTTGAGAACGCGCTCGGGATGGGGCTCGCGGCGACGTTCGTGCTCGTCTGCTCGAACGGGCTCGTCTCGGCGCTGCGCAAGGCGATTCCCGATGCGGTGCACATTCCCTGCTACATCGTCATCATCGCGACGTTCGTGACGGCGATCGACCTTTTGATGCAGGCGTACCTGCCCGACCTCTCGGCCTCGCTCGGCATCTTCATCCCGCTCATCGTCGTGAACTGCATCATCCTCGGCCGCGCCGAGGCGTTCGCCAGCAAGAACGGCGTCCTCGCCTCGCTGGCGGACGGGCTGGGGTCGGGGCTCGGCTTCACGCTGTCGCTCTCGCTCGTCGCGACCGTGCGCGAGATCTGCGGGGCGGGGTCGCTCACGGTCTGGGGGGGCCTCGCGTTCAGGGGTCTGAACCCCGGCCCCGTGACGCTCGCGATCCTGCCGGCGGGCGGCTTCATCACGCTGGGGCTGCTGCTCGCGCTCATCAACCGCCTCGGCGAGTGGAACGCGCGGCGCCACGGCGCGCCGGCGCCGCTGCCGGTCAGCCTCGACTGCCGCCACTGCACGCTGTGCGGGAGGGGAAGATGAGATGTCCGAAGTGCCAGGCTGAAGACGACAAGGTGCTCGACTCGCGCAGCGCGCGCGACGGCGCGGCGATCCGCCGCCGCCGCGAGTGCCTGAAGTGCGGCACGCGCTTCACGACCTACGAGGAGATCGACCGCGACGAGCTCCAGGTCGTCAAGCACGACGGCCGCCGCCAGACCTTCGAGCGCCAGAAGCTCGAGAAGGCGATCCGCCAGGCCTGCGGCAAGCGCAAGATCTCGAACGACCAGATCAAGACGATGATCGACAACGTCGTCGCGAAGCTCGAGGGCGACGAGATCCCCTCGACGAAGATCGCCGAGCTCGTGATGGACGAGCTCCACAAGGTCGACGAGGTCGCCTACATCCGCTTTGCGAGCGTCTACCGCCAGTTCAAGGACGTCGCCCAGTTTCTCTCGGCCATAACGGAGATAGTCAAGAAATGAGTCGTCTCGAATACCACCGCCCGCCGGTCCGCGTGGCCCTCATGGGCCTCGGCCGCGCGATGTTTTCCGACCACTACCCGGTCTTCCTGAACAATCCGTCGCTCTTCCGGGTCGTCGCCGCGTGCGACCTCCTGAAGGAGCGCCGCGACATCGTCGAGAAGGACTGTCCCGACTGCAAGATGTTCCGGCAGTTCTCCGACATGCTCGACGAGCGCGACATCGACCTCGTGGACATCGCGACCTGCACGACGGATCACGTCAAGCACGCGCTCCTGTCGCTCAAGCGCGGGTTCTGGACGCTGCTGGAGACGCCGATGGCCCTGACGCTCAACGACGCGCAGCTCCTGCGCGGCCAGGCGATGAAGTCGAAGAACCGCCTCCTGGTCCTCCAGCGCGGGCTGTTCGCGCCGGACTTCCTGCTGGCGAAGCACATGATGGCCGACCCGCGCCTCGGGCATGTCTACCAGGTCCGCATCCGCCGGGAGGACTTCGTGCGCCGCGACGACTGGCAGTGCGTCAAGCGCCTCGGCGGCGGCGCGGCCTACTACGCGATGACCGACCTCGTCATCCAGGCCCTGCGGCTCCTGCCGACGCCGCCGATCCAGATGTGGAGCGAGCTCAAGCGCATCGCCTCGCTCGGCGACTCCGAGGACTACGCGCACGTGAACCTGAAGACGCGCGAGACGATCTCGGCCGACATCGAATTCTCCGGCGGGGCCCTGCCGGGGCTTCACGCGCCCTCCTTCGAGCTGCGCGGCGAGCGCGGCGTCTTCCGCGTCGAGGCCGGTGCCTCCGAGGGGACGCTGACGGCGATCGACCCGGACTTCGCGTTCCCCCGCCGCCGCTCGTCCGTGCGGACGCCGGCGATCCGCGACATGCACGAGGACTTCCCTGTCGTCACGGAGACCGTCTCGCTGCCGGCCGGCACGCCGCACGGCCCGACGGCGTTCTGGCAGCACGTCTACGACACGGTGCGCACGGCGGCCCCGTTCCCTCTGCATCTCGACGAGTCGATCGAGGCCGTTAAGTTCGCGCAGCTCATGAAGAAGACGAGCCTCTTCGGGAAATGAGGTGACGGGCATGGCAAACGCGAGCCACGGGTCGATGACGCAGAGCCTCGAGGACTACCTCGAAGCCGTCTACGTGCTGGTGGAGGAGAACGGGAGCGCGCAGGTGCGGGACGTCGCGCGCCTGCTGTCCGTCAAGATGCCGTCGGTCGTCAAGGCCATCCACGAGCTCAAGAAGATGGAGCTTGTCGTGCAGAAGCCCTACGGCCCGATCGAGCTGACGGCGACGGGCCAGGGCATCGCCCGGCTCGTCCTGAACCGGCATGAGCTGCTGCGGAGCTTCCTCGTGAAGCTCGGCGTCTCGCACCGCACGGCCGACAAGGACGCCTGCCTCATGGAGCATATCCTTTCCGCGGAGACTTTGGACAAGATCCGCATCTACACAGAGAAGAAAAAACGATGAAAAGCCAGATCAACACGCTGCGCCAGCTCCAGGAGCTGGTCCTCACGCGCGACGAACACAACCAGACCGGTGACGGGAGCCACCTCGACGCCCTGAACGACGCGATCGACGCCCTCCAGCAGAAGCTCGCGCCGCAGGTTGCGGGCATCTACGCGCGGCTCTACAAGAAGAGCCACATCGTGATCTCCGCGATGGTCAACAACTGCTGCGCGGTCTGCGGCATGCAGGTGCCGATCGCGCAGGGCCAGCAGATGCGGCTCGGCCAGCACCTCGTCACGTGCTCGAGCTGCGGGCGCATCCTGTTCGCGGCGGACGAGGACGCGGTCGTCAACACGTCCGAGGCGCCGGACCGCGACAACCCGAAGACCGGCATCTCGCGCTTCAGCGCCGAGGAGCTCATGGTCTGCGACCTCGGCGCGTGCTCGCGCGAGGCGGCGATCGCGAAGCTCGCCGGCACAATGGAGACGCACGGGTTCATCTCGAGCGCCGAGAACCTCGTGACGGCCGCGCTTGAGCGCGAGGCCGTCCTCTCGACGGCGATGGAGGGCGGGCTGGCGTTCCCGCACGTGCGCGGCGTCGAGGGCGGCGGGCTCACGCTCGCGATGGGCGTCTCGAAGGAGGGGATCGACTGGGACGGCGAGAAGGTCAACATGGTCTTCCTCTCGGCGATTCCCGTCGCGGTCTCGGCGTTCTACCTGCGCCTGATGGCGGGGCTCGCGCAGTCCTTCGCGAAGGAGGCGAACCGCACGGCCGTCCTGGAGGCGAAGGATTCCGCCTCGCTCTGGAAGGCGCTCCAGAAGGCCACGCGCGCGACCGTCAAGTGACGCGATGAGAGGGATTCTTCTTGCGGTTCTGGGGTGCGGCCTCCTGGCCGCGTCCGCCGTCGCGGCCCCGCCGCGCCGCGCATCTGCGCCGGCCAAGGCGGCGGGGCCCGTGCAGGCGGCGCACCGCCGCTCGCCCTATGTCGGGGCGATCTCGGCTGACGCGCAGACGGGCGAGGTCTTCTTCGCCGACGGCGCCGACGCCGAGGCGTATCCGGCGAGCGTGACGAAGCTGATGACGGCGCTGCTCGTGCTGGAGGACGTGAAGGCCGGCCGCTACCGGCTGGACACGCGCGTGACGGCGACGCCGGAGGTCTACGGCTCCGAGCCGAGCTGGATCGGCCTCCGGGCCGGCCAGTCGATGACGGTCGAGGACCTTCTGACCGCGCTGCTCGTGAACAGCGCGAACGACGCGGCGGTCGCGCTCGCCGTGCAGGCCAGCGGTTCGCACACGGCGTTCGTGGCGCGGATGAACGCGCGCGCGGCGCAGCTCGGCATGGCGCGGACGCGCTACTTCAACGCGAACGGCCTGCCGCCGAACCCGCGCCGCCGCTACCCGTGGAAGGGCTTCAACCGCACGACGGCGGCCGACCAGCTGAAGCTCGCGCGGGAGATCCTGAAGCGCCATCCCGGCATCCTGAAGTACACGTCGATCAAGGTGCGGAACGCGGCGGAGACGCCCGTCCGGGACGGCTTCGGGAAGCCCTATCCGCTCCGGAACCACAACAACGTCATGGTGAAGGACGCGCGCAAGGTCATCAACCCGGACGGCACGGAGGCGGTGGACGGCCTCAAGACCGGCTACATCGACGCGGGCGGCTCGTCCGTCGTCCTGACGGGCACGCGCAAGGGCAAGCGCGCGATCGTCGTCGTGCTCGGCTCTTCGACGTCCGCCGAGCGCGACGCGCACGCCGCGCGGCTGATGGCGGACGCCCTCGGCGCGCTCGCGTGGTGAGGGGGGCCGCCGTGCGGGAATTCGCGGCAATCGACTTTGAGACGACCGGCTACGAGTGCGGGAACGCGAACGAGCCCTGGCAGCTCGGCATCGCGCTCGTGCGGGACGGCGCGATTGCCGAGACGCGCGAGTTCTTCTTCGACGTCGAGGGGGCCCCGGCGCGCGCGCACGCGCGCGATGCGCTGGGGACGCTCCAGAGCTCGTTCGAGACGTGGTTTCCGCAGCTCGCGGGGCGGTGTCTCGTCGCGCACAACATCGCCTGCGAGCGGACGATCCTGACGCGCGCGGCGCCGCTCACGAAGTGGGGGCCGTGGATCGACACGATGAAGCTCGCCAGGGCGCGCTACCCGCGCCTGCCGTCCTACGCGCTCGGCGACCTCTGCACGATGTTCGGCTGCGTGCCGCAGATGGACGGGCGGACGTGGCACGACGGCCTGTATGACGCCGTCGCCTGCGCGCAGCTCGCCCTCTTCCTGGCGGGATAGGCGGTTGTAGTTCCAGCGCGTCGCCTGGCCCGTCGGCCCGACAGCTCGCTGCGGGCAGCAGACCGCTCCGAGGTTTTTCGCGGGCACCCGCCGACAGGCCATCACCGAGGTGAACCGAGCGCGCGTCTTTCGCTTTCGCCCGAAACCTCCAAGGTGAATTGGCGCGTCGCCCGGCCCGTCGGCCCGCGAAAAACTCTTCGCGGCTCTGCCCTCCGCTCGCTGCGCTCGCCTAGCTCGCGGCTTTGCCCGTGCGTTTCTCTTGGAGTTGAAAGCAACGACAGAGCCTTGTTTCTCGCGCAGAGACGCAGAGTTCGCTGAGAATCGCGAAGCGGCGACGAGAGTCGCCTGTGGCCCGGAGGAGCCGACAGTCGCGCGAGAGGACGGAGAGGATCGCCCATCGCCTCGGGGCTTTCGCTTGTTGAGACGCATCTCGCCGAGGGGAATGTCTCGTCACGTCTGATAGACTGACGTGTGGCGATGGCGGCGATTCCTCGGAGGACGGTTTGCGCGATCTGTCGGGCCGGCGGGCCAAAATGCGGTCGACTGCCGCGCAGAGACCGGAATCTCGCAACTGGCAAATCATTGCAGCGGCTGGCCAAAGCGGCAGGGGCGGATTTTTGGTATACTATCCACCTAAATTTGAGGATCAAAAAAATGAAATACGACAAGAACCATGCGCTGCTGGAATGCGCGATTCCGGGGCTTCCGCAGAAGAGCGGCAAGGTCCGTGACGTCTTCGACCTCGGCGACAGGCTGCTGATGGTCGTCACCGACCGCATCAGCGCGTTCGACGTGATCCTGCCCTGCGGGGTGCCGGACAAGGGCAAGGTGCTGAACCAGCTCTCGCTCTTCTGGCTCGAGTTCTTCGGCGTGAAGAACCACCTGATCACGGCGGATGCGGACGAGTACCCGGACGTGCTCCAGCCGTACAGGGAGGACCTGCGCGGCCGCTCGATGCTCGTGAAGAAGGTGAACATGGTCGAGGTCGAGTGCATCGCCCGCGGCTACCTCACCGGGTCGGGCTGGAAGGAGTACCAGAAGTCGGGCACGGTGAACGGCGAGAAGCTGCGCGCGGGCTACGAGAACGCCGCGAAGCTCGACGAGGTCCTCTTCACGCCGACGACGAAGGCGGCGATCGGCGACCACGACGAGGCGATCGACTACGAGCAGACGAAGGCGCTCGTCGGCGAGGCGACCGCGAAGCTGCTGAAGGACGCGACGGTCGGCCTCTACACGAAGGCGGCCGACTACGCGCGGGAACGCGGCATCATCATCGCCGACACGAAGTTCGAGTTCGGCAAGGACGCGGACGGCTCGCTCATCCTGGCGGACGAGGTGCTGACGCCCGACTCGTCGCGGTTCTGGCCGGCGGCGAGCTACCGGGTCGGCGCGAATCCGCCGTCGCTCGACAAGCAGTACGTGCGCGACTGGCTCGACTCGGTTCACTTCAACCACCAGCCGCCGGGGCCGGTGCTGCCCGACGAGGTCATCGCGAAGACGCGCGAGATCTACGTGCAGGCGTACCGCGACCTCACCGGCCGCGAGCTGGCGTAGCCGCTTTCCACTTTTCCACTTTCCACCTTTCCACTTTTCCACCCTTAAAAGGATTCACCACATGGGAATGCTCGATCAGGTCCGCGAGGCCATGAAGATGCGCTCGGAAGCGAAGCGCATCGAGTCCGAAATCAAGAAGATCACCGCCGAGTACTCGAACGGCGGCATCACCGTCATCGCGCGGGGCGACATGACGATCGAGAAGATCGCCGTCACGCCGGAGGCGTATGACGAAGTCGTCAAGGGCAAGCCGGCCCGTTTCGAGACGATGCTCTTCAACGTCGTCAACGGTGCGCTCAAGCGGGCGCGCGAGACCGTTCAGTCCGAGATGGCGAAGATGATGCAGCAGAACGGCGGCCTCGGCGGGCTGTTCGGGAAATAAGGCGTGCTTCCGCCGGTTGACGAGCTTGAGAAGTGCCTGGCCAGGCTGCCGGGCCTCGGGCGGCGCTCGGCCGCGCGCGCGGCGCTTGCGCTCGTGCGGGAACGCGAGCGGCTCCTGAAGCCGCTCGCGTCCGCGCTCCGGGCGGCGGCGGATTCGGTCTGCTGCTGCTCGCGCTGCGGCGCGTTCACGACGCGGGACGCCGATCCGTGCGCGCTCTGCACGGACGCGACGCGCGACGGGCGCCAGCTTTGCGTCGTCGAGGAGCCGGCGGACATCCTGCCGCTGGAGGCCTCGGGGGCGTTTCGCGGGCGCTACCACGCGCTCGGCGGCAAGCTGTCGCCGGCGCGGCGTCTCGGCCCGGAGAAGCTGCGGCTCGCGGAGCTGAAGGACCGCGTCGTGCGGGAAGGCGTCACGGAAGTCCTGCTGGCGGTCTCGACGGACATGGACGGCGACGCGACGGCGGGCTATGTCGCCGAGCTCCTGCGCGGCACGGGCGCGAAGGTGACGCGGCTCGCGTTCGGCCTGCCCGCCGATTCGGGCATCGCCTATTCGGATCCGCTGACGCTGCGCCGGGCGATCCGCGGACGGCAGGGCGTCTGATTTTCGGCGATGCGGATTTATGGTATAATTCACGCCACATGAAGTTCTGCGTACCATTGGTCCTGCTCCTCTCCCTGACGCTTTCGGCTGTCGGGGGGGATTCCGTCGGGGAAGATCCGCCGCTTCCGGCGCCGCCCGCTTCCGCGCGCATGGCGCGCATCACGTCCGACACGACGTACTACGACCGCAAGGAGGGGATGGCCGTCTTCACGGGGCGCGTCTACGTCGATGACGAGCAGTACCAGATGCACGCCGACAAGGCCTACGTCTTCATGACGGCGACGAACACCCTGAAGCGGATCGTCGCGATCGGGCATGTCGCGCTGACGAACGGCCTGCGGTGCGCGTCGGGCGAGAAGGCCTCCTATTACCGCGAGAGCGGCATGGTCGTCCTCTACGGCGGCGACGGGCGCAACGCCGAGATCGTCGATGCCTCGAGGGGGCAGAACCAGACGCTGCGCGGCTCGAAGATCAAGTTCTGGATCAACTCCGAACAGGTCGAGGTGCTGGACGCGACGATCGTTGCGCCGGCGTCCGCGTCGCGATCTGCCGGGCTGGTCGAAACCCTCAAGCTCAGGTAGGAGACGGCATGGACGTGAAGACCTTTGACGCGGCGGCGGGCTACTTCCCGGACGTCTGCTTCGAGACCCCGCCGGATCTCGGCATCCTCCTCGGCAGCGGCTGGGGCGAGGCGCTGGCGATGGACGAGGTGCTGTTCCGCGCGGACTACGCGCAGATCCCCGGCCTCGGCGCCTCGACCGTGCGCGGCCACGCCGGCGCGTTCGTCCTCTACCGGCGCGGCGGCAAGCGCATCGCCGCCTGGTGCGGCCGCCGCCACTTCTACGAGGGCGTCGGCTGGGAGCCGGTCGTGCTGCCCGTCGAGCTGCTGCGCCGGATGGGCTGCCCGGCCTTGCTGCTCACGAACGCCTCCGGCGGCATCAACCCCGCGCTGCGCCCCGGCGACTTCGTCGTCATCCGCGACCACATCAACCTCATCGGCACGAATCCGCTCATCGGCGCGCACCGTCCCGAATGGGGCGAGCGCTTCCCCGACATGACGGAGATCTACACGAAGCGCCTGGCGGAGCTTCTGCACGCGGGGGCGAACCGCCTGGGGCTGCGCATGATGGACGGCGTCTACGCCTACAATTCGGGGCCGGCCTACGAGACGCCCGCCGAGGTCCAGGCGTACAAGGCGCAGGGGGCGGACGTCGTCGGCATGTCGACCGTGCCGGAGGCCGTCTTCGCGAAGGCCTGCGGCCTGAAGGTCGCGGGGCTCTCGCTCGTCTCCAACCTCGCCGCCGGCATCTCGCGGCGGCCGCTCGCCCACGAGGAGGTCGTTGCGGCGGGCCATGCGGCGAAGCCGAAGATGGCGGCGTTCATCGAGGACTTCATTGCTCGGCTCTGACATCGAGACGTTCCTCACGGCCGTCACGCTCGAGAAGGGCCAGAGCGAGAACACGGTCGTCAGCTACGGGGCTGACCTGCGGGCGTTCGCGCGCTTCCTCGCCGCGCGCGGGAAGGCCGAGGCCTCCGCCGTCACGCACGACGACGTCGTCGCCTTCCTTGCGGACGAGCGGGAGAGGGGCTTCGCGGGCTCGACGCGCCTCCGCCGCACGGCGGCGATCCGCGAGCTCTTCCGCTATCTCGTGGCGCGGCGGCTCGTGCCGCACGACCCGACGGAGCTGCTGGCCTCGCCGCGGAAGGCGCTCGTCCTGCCGCGCGTCCTCTCGGAGGCGGAGGTCTTCGCGATGCTGGACGCGGTGAAGGGGGACGAGCCGCGCGAGATCCGCGACCGCGCGCTGCTGGAGCTGATGTACGGTTCGGGGCTGCGCGTGAGCGAGCTCTGCGGCCTGAAGCTGGAGGACATCGTGGCGGACGGCGAGCTCGTGCACGTCGTCGGCAAGGGCGCGAAGGAACGCGTCGTGCCGATCGGCGGCGCGGCGGGGCGCGCGCTCACGGCCTACTGCGACGGGGCGCGCGCGGCGTTTGCGCGCGACCTCGGCGAGACGCACATCTTCCTCACGCGGCTCGGCCGCCCCTTCACGCGGCAGGGCGTCTTCAAGGTCATCCGCCAGCGCGCCGCCGCCGTCGGCATTGCGCAGGAGCGCATCTCGCCGCACGTCCTCCGCCACTGCTTCGCCTCGCACCTGCTCGAGCACGGCGCGGACATCCGCGCCATCCAGGAGATGCTGGGCCATGCGGACATCGGCACGACGCAGGTCTACACGCACGTCGACGCGCGCCGCTTCGCCGAAGTCCACCGACTCCATCCGCGCCATTGAGCCGGCTCATTTTTGATATAATACGCGACATGAAACTGTTCGGAACCATTACGGCTTTGGTGACACCGTTCGCGAAGGACGGGTCGGTCGACTACGGCGCGCTGAAGGCGCTCGTCGAGGAGCAGACGGCCGCCGGCGTCGAGGGCATCTGCTCCGTCGGCACGTCGGGCGAGTCCCCGACGCTCTCGCACGAGGAGCACCACAAGGTCATCGAGAAGACGATCGAGTTCGCGGCGGGCAAGTGCAGGATCGTCGCCGGCACGGGCGCGAACGCGACGGCCGAGGCCGTCTCGCTCACGAAGGCGGCGATCGCGGCCGGCGGGGCGGACGCCTGCCTTCAGGTGACGCCGTACTACAACAAGCCGAACCCGGAGGGGCTCTACCGCCACTTCATGACGGTCGCCGACCTCGGCCTGCCGGTCATCCTCTACAACGTGCCCGGCCGCGCGGGGCGCGAGATTCCCCTTGATGTCGTCGAGCGCCTTGCGCGGCACCCGAACGTCGTCGCGATCAAGGAGGCCGCCGGCTCCGTCGAGCGCGTCTCGGCGATCAAGAGCCGGCTGCCTGGCTTCACGGTGCTCTCCGGCGACGACTCGCTCGCGCTGCCGATGATGTCCGTCGGCGCGGAGGGCGTCATTTCCGTCGCGTCGAACGTGATCCCGAAGGAGATGGGCGACATGGTCCGGCTCGCGCGCGCCGGGAAGTTCGTCGAGGCGCGCGCCTGCCATGCGAAGTACTACCGCCTGTTCCACGACCTCTTCATCGACGTGAACCCGGTCATGGTCAAGGAGGCCCTCGCCCTGCTCGGCAAGTGCGAGCGGGTCTTCCGCCTGCCGCTCTGCGAGACGACGGACGCGAGCCGCGCGCAGCTCCGGGAGACGCTGTCCGGCCTCGGCCTTCTCTGACGGGTGAACATCCACGTCATCATCGGGGAGGACGACTACCTCGTCGGCGAGACCGCTCGGAAGACGGTCGGCGACGGGGTCGGCCTCGAGGTCGTCGATTCCGCGAACGCGACGAACGCCGAGCTGCAGCTCGCAGACCTCGCGCGGGCGGACGAAAGCGTCTCGACGCCGCCGTTCCTGGAGCCGCGCAAGGTGACGTGGTGGAAGAACGTCGGCTTCCTGCCGGGCGGCAAGTCGTCCGAGGAGGTGAAGGCGGCGCTGGAGCGCTTCGCGAAGAAGCTTGCCGCCGCGCCGCTCCCCGACGGCCAGCAGTTCATCCTCTCCGGCCCGCACCTCCTGAAGACCTCGGTCTTCGCGAAGACGCTGCAGGGCTGCGCCGAGGTCGTCGTCTTCTCGGCGGGCAAGCCGTGGGAGGCGGCGCGGAACGCCGCCGCGCGCGCCGTTGCGTTCGCGCAGGAGATGGATCTCGCCTTCGCGCCCGGCGTCGAGGCGAAGTTCGTCGCCGTCGTCGGGGCCGACGCGCGGTCGATCCGGAGCGAGCTCGCGAAGATGCGCGACTACCTGGGGCCGGATGCGCACACGGTCTCGGCGGCGGACGTGGAGGCGATCTCCTCGCAGGGCGTCGGCGTCGAGCCCGTGCCGTGGGACGTGACGGACGCGATCGGCCGCCGCGACCTCGCCGCCGCGCTGGCGGCGTTGCGCCGGTTCGAGCTCGAGAACGGGTTCGCCGTCTTCATGACGGGCGTGATCGAGCGGTTCTTCCGCCAGCTCCTCGACGTCGCGGCGGGGCGCACGGAGGGAATGGCGCCGTTCACCGTGAAGAAGAACGAGGGCTTTCTGCGGAACTGGACGGCGAACGAGCTGCGCGCGGCGCGCGGCCGGTTCGTCCTGCTGCGCGAGAAGATCGTCTCGGGCGTGGCGAGCGGCGACCTGCTCGTCGTCCCGACGCTCGTGCGCGTGATGCGACGGAGGAGGGTGCGATGAGCCATGAGATGCTGAACCTGAACCAGGCGGCCGAACACGTCCACCTGGAGCCGAACGAGCTGAAGCACGTCGCCCAGCGCGGCGAGATCGAGGCGACGAAGCGCGGGGACGACTGGCTCTTCGCGCACCGCGCGCTCGACGAGTGGGCGCAGCGCAACCTGCTCGCGGCGAGCGCGCGCGACCTCAAGGCGCAGCACCGCGCGATGATGGACGAGAACCGCCGCGCCGCGCATGCGGACTGGGGCGTGGCGGAGCTGTTCCATGCCGAGACGATCGACCTCTTCGTGGGCGCGAAAGCGAAGGGCGGCCTCATCCGCGACATGACGGACCTCGCCGAGAAGGGCGGCCTCGTCTACGACGTCGAGGGCCTGTTCAAGGAGCTTGTCGCGCGCGAGGAGGCGGCGTCGACGGCCATCGGCGAGGGCGTCGCCCTGCTGCATCCGCGCTTCCACGACCCCTATCTCTTCGAGGAGAGCTTCGTCGCCTACGGGCGCACGACGCGGCCCGTCTTCTTCGGTGCGCCGGACGGCGAGGGCACGCGGCACTTCTTCCTCGTCTGCTCGACGGATCACGGGCTGCACCTCCACATCCTCGCGCGGCTCGCGATTCTCGCGCACGGCACCGACCTCATCGAACGGCTGGACGCGGCGGAGGACGCGGACGCCGTGCTGGTGGCGATCCGCACGTGCGAAGAGCCCTACCGGAAGGGGTGAGGGCGCGCGGAAGCCGGGATATGGTATAATTCACGCTTTCCCAGAAAGGAACCGAAGAACATGCTGACTTGGATGGATTCGCTCAAGGGGCGCTCGATGATGCGCCTCGCCTCGTTCACCGACGAGGAGATGAAGAACCTGATCGAGCTCTCGGCGCAGCTCAAGGCGCGCCGCGCCGCCGGGGTGCGCGGCGACCTCCTGCACCGCAAGAACGTCGCGCTCATCTTCGAGAAGAGCTCGACGCGCACGCGCAACTCGACGCTGGTCGCGATCCGCGACGAGGGCGGCAACGGCGAGTACCTGACGCGGCCCGACATCCACTTCGGCAAGAAGGAGTCGGTGAAGGACACCGCGCGCGTCCTCGGGCGCATCTACGACGGCATCCTCTTCCGCGGCTTCCGCCAGCGCGACTGCGAAGACCTCGCGAAGTACTCGGGCGTGCCGGTCTGGAACGGCCTCACCGACGACTACCACCCGACGCAGATCTTCGCCGACCTCCTGACGGTCAAGGAGAACTTCGGCGCGCTCGACGCGAACACGTGCGTCGCCTACGTCGGCGACGGCCGCAACAACGTCGCGAACTCGCTCATGATGGGCTGCGCGAAGTGCGGCGTGCGCTACGTCTGCTGCTGCCCGAAGGCGCTCAGGCCCGACGAGGCGGTGCTGGCCGAGGCCGAGGCGGTCGCCGGCCGCAACGGCGTCGACATCCGCGTCTTCGAGGACCCGGCGGCGGGCGTGAAGGGCGCGAACGTCCTCTACACGGACGTCTGGGTCTCGATGGGCGAGGAGGCGAAGACCGCCGAGCGCATCAAGATGCTGCGCCCCTACCAGATCAACATGGATCTCATGCGGGCGACGGGCAACCTCGACGGGCGGCTCCTCTTCCTCCACTGCCTGCCGGCGTTCCACGACTTCAGCACCGAGGTCACGAAGGACTGCGGCGCGCTGGAGGTGACGGACGAGGTCTTCGAGTCGAAGTACTCGAAGGTCTTCGACGAGTCCGAGAACCGCATGCACACGATCAAGGCGCTGCTCGTCTCGGCGCTCTGCGACCGCGCGGCGGTCTGACGCTTCGGATGCGCAGGAGGCTGTAAAGCCGGCGGCGGACGTTTTACAGGCGGCGTAATTCGCGGATGCGGGTTGCGCCGTTCCCGTTCCGTGGCATGGGGTTTGCAGACAGCCCCGTGTCATGTCCGACACGATCAAACACGAGTGTGCGGTGGCGCTGCTGCGCCTTCGCAAGGCGGCTTCCCATTACGCGACGGCCTACGGTGCGGCGGATTTCGGGGGGACGAAGCTCTCGCTCCTCCTTGAAAAGCAGCACAACCGGGGGCAGGACGGCGCGGGCGCGGTCACGCTGACGCTCACGCCCGAACCCGGCAAGCCCGCCTTCAGCGAGCTCAAGTCCGCCTCGGATCGTCCGCTGGCGGACTTGCTGTCCCTCCTGGCCAAGCGGCGGCGGCTGGCCGAGACGCTGTTCCTCGGCCACCTGCGCTACGCGACCTACGGGCGCGGCGACATCGGCTTCTGCCATCCGTTCGTGCACCGCGCCGCGCGGCTCAACCGCACGCTCTTCCTCGCGGGCAACTTCAACCTCACGAACACGCGCGACCTCTTCGACGCCTACGTCGCGCTCGGCAAGTTCCCGGAATCGACGGCCGACGGCTACCTCATCTGCGAATGGCTCGCCTCGACGATGCTGAAGGCCGAGATTGACGGCGAGACCGACCGGGGGAAGATCCTCGTCGCGGCCCTGAAGGCGCTGCTGCCGAAGCTGGACGGCGCCTACACGCTCTGCGGCATGACCGGCGACGGCTGGAGCTTCGCCGTCCGCGACCCGCACGGCATCCGCCCCGGCTACTGCCTCGTCACGGACGACGTGGCGGTCGTCGCGTCGGAGCGCCCGGCCATCCAGGCGGCGTTCAACGCCCTGCCGGACGACGTGCGCGAGCTCGTGCCGGGCGAGGCCCTGCTGGTCGCGCCGGACGGCGCGGTGCGCTTCGAGCGGATCCTCGATCCGGCGGCGCGGCGCAGCTGCGTCTTCGAGCGCATCTACTTCTCGCGCGCCAACGACGCGGATATCCACCGCGAGCGCAAGGCGCTCGGCGCGGCGCTCGCGAAGCCGCTTCTGAAGGCCGTCGGCGGCGACCTCGCGAACACGTTCTTCAGCTACATCCCGAACTCGGCGCAGGTCGCGTTCCACGGGCTCCTGGAGGCGCTGTGGACGGAGGGGCTGGCGGAAGGGCGCCCCGTCCGCTTCGGGCAGATCGCGGTGAAGGACGCGAAGTTCCGCACGTTTATCGCGGACGCCGCCGCGCGCCGCGAGTTCTACCAGCACGTCTACGACGTCACCTACGGGCTCGTGCGGCCGGGGACGGACACGCTCGTTGTCCTCGACGACTCGATCGTGCGCGGCAACACGATGAAGAACGCGATCCTTCCGATGCTCGACCGGCTCGGCCCGAAGCGCATCATCGTCGCGTCGTCCGCCCCGCCGATCTGCTATCCCGACTGCTACGGCATCGACATGTCGACCCTCGGCGAGCTCGTCGCGTTCAAGGCCCTCGTCAACCTGGCCGGCGAGGCGGCGATCCGCCGGGCGGACGACGTGCGGAAGGTCTACGCACGGCATTCCCAGGACGAGCTGTCGGCGGAGATCGCGCGGCTCATCACGCCGCCCGGCATGAAGGCGCGGGTCGACGTCGTCTTCCAGACGATCGACGACCTGCACGCCTGCTGTCCCGATTCGGCGGGCGACTGGTACTTCACCGGGAACTACCCGACCGCCGGCGGCGTGCGCGTCCTGAAGGAGGCCCTGGCCAACTACCTCGCCCGCCGCGACGGGCGGTCGTACTGACGCAGGACGCCCGGCGGCTGGCTGTCGGCCGGCCGCCCCGACGTCGCGGCCGCGTCGGGCGCTTTTTTGGTATAATCTCGCGTCAACAAGGAGAAACTGCGACAATGAAATTCAAGCAAGCAATCGTCTGGACGCTCGCGCTCGCCGCCCTGTTGGCGGCGGGGCTGGCGCAGGGCGCCGCCTTGGACGGGGGGACCGTCTACGCCTGGCGCGGGGAGAAGGCCGTCGTCTGGTTCGACGCGACGAACCGGACGCCTGCGGCGGCCCTGTGGCGGCCCGCCAGCGCGTGTGCGTTCGTGCGCGCGGGCCTTGCGATGCCCGTGAAGGGCGACGGCGACCGCCTCTACGCCGACCGCGTCGTCTGGGGCGGCGCGGCGCTCGTGCAGCCGGGCGAGGCCGTGCGCGTCGTCGCCGAGGCGGCCGTCCCGCGCACGGGGGACGTGCCCGCCGCGTTCACGGTGTCGTGCGGGGACGAGGCGCGCGCCTACGCGCTCGACGTCTGCGCGCGCCCGTTCCCCGAGGGGCGGGACCGGCGCGTCTTCCTCGACCTCTGGCAGCATCCGTGGGCGGTCGCGCGCTACTACCGGGTGGAGCCGTTCTCGAAGCAGCACGAGGCGAAGATGCGCCCGCTCTGGGAGCAGCTGGCGGACGCGGGGCAGAAGGTCATCACGGCCACGATCATGGACCGCCCGTGGGCGCACCAGTGCTTCGACGCCTACCGTTCGATGGTGCGGCACATCCGCACGGCGGACGGCGGCTGGCGGTTCGACTACACGGTCTTCGACCGCTACGTCGCCTTCGCGCGCGCGTGCGGGCTCGGCCCGCAGATCCACTGCTATACGCTCTGCCCGTTCCGCCTGAAGCGCTACTACTGGGAGGACGAGAAGGGGGCCGCCTGCTTCGGCGACTTCGAGGTGGGGTCGCCCGAGTTCGTCGACTACTGGCGCGCGTTCCTGGAGGACTTCGCCGCGCACCTGAAGGCGAAGGGCCTCTTCGAGACGACCTACATCGCGCTCGACGAGCGCAGCCCGGCGGAGCTGAAGGCCGCGTGCGACCTCGTGAAACGGCACGGCGGGATGAAGATCGCGATGGCGGGCGACCGTCCGCCCAGCCAGTTCGACGGCATCGAGATCGACAACTTCTCCATCGCGCTCCAGTTCGTCACGCCGGCCTACCTCGCCGAGGCCGGGGCGCGCCGCGCGCGGGGCCGCACGACGACGGTCTACGTGGCGGGCGGAAACCCCTGCACGGGCACGGCCCAGCCGCCCATCGACTGCACGTGGCTCGGCGCGTATCCGGGCGCGGTCGACCTCGACGGCTTCCTCCGCTGGGCGTACTGCTCGTGGCCGGCGAACCCCAACAGCGACACGACCTACTGGCCGTGGTTCGGGCGCTGGGCCGCCGGCGGCACCTACCTCGTCTACCCGGACGGGCCGTCGCTGCGCTTCCTCGCGCTGCGCAACGGCCTCAACCTCTCCGAGAAGATCCAGCGCCTCCGCGCCGAGGGTCGCCTCGACGCGGCGCTTGCGGCGACGTTGAAGGAATTCGACTACAAGGGCCCGAAGGACTATCCGCCGCCGCATGTGACCGAGGACCTGCTGCGCCGCACGGCCGCGCGCGTCCACGCGGCCGCGACGCGGCCGTGACGGGCGTTTCCCGTTCACGTCCCCGCGCCGAAATGGGTTCGGCTTTTTTGGTATAATCTCGCGTCAACAAGGAGAAACTGCGACAATGAAATTCAAGCAAGCAATCGTCTGGACGCTCGCGCTCGCCGTCGGCGCGGGGCTCGGCTGTCTCAACCACGGCGCGCTCAACGCCTTCATGGACTTCGTCGCCTCCGCCTACACGCGGTGCTTCCAGTTCGTCGCCGTGCCGACCGTCGCGCTCGCGATCCTGACGGCGATGGCCTCGCTCGGCGAGGGGAAGAACATGGGCCGCGTCTTCGCGAAGACGCTCTCGCTCACGGTCTTCACGTCGTTCCTCGCCGCGCTCGTCGGCCTCGGCCTCTACCTCGTCGTCCAGCCCGGCGCGCTGTCGCCGGACGCGCTGTCGTCCGTCTCCGAGGCCGCGAAGGGCACGGTCGCGAAGATGGCCGAGACGCCCGACACCGTCTACGGGCACATCCTCAACGCGATCCCCAACAACCTCGTCGGGCCGTTCCTGACGGGCAACGTGCTGCCGATCGTCCTCATCTCCGCCGGGCTCGGCATCGCCATCGCGATCCTCGGCAAGACGAGCGAGAACGTGCGGACGCTCCACCGCGCGCTCTGCGGGCTTCAGGAGGTCTTCTTCGGGCTCATCAGGGGGCTCATCTGGGCGCTCCCGGCCGGCATCGTCGCGTTTGCCGCGCAGCTCGCCGCGCAGATGTCGGCGGGCGTCGTCGTCGACTCGATCGGCAAGTACGTGCTGGTCGTCCTCGGCGGCAACCTCATCCAGTTCTTCGTCGTGCTGCCGCTCGTCTGCTGCCTGCGCGGCGTGAACGGCTACCGGGTCATGCGCCAGATGACGCCGGCCTTGCTGATGGCGCTCTTCACGAAGAGCTCGGCGGCGACGCTGCCCGTCACGGTCGCGACGGCCGAGCGGAACATGAGGGCGAAGCCGTGGGTCGCGCGCTTCATCCTGCCGATCTGCTGCACGATCAACATGAACG
>CAKUGW010000040.1 GCA_934654805.1 uncultured Kiritimatiellota bacterium | reverse complement strand
GAGCCGCCCAGCACGCCGTTGCCCGCGCCGCCGCCGCCGCCGCCGCCAACCGCCGTCACGACGGCCGCGCCGCCGTCCGTTCGGATCGCCGAGTCGCCGCCCGACGCGCCCGCGCTTACGACCAAGGCGTTTCGCCCCGACGCGCCGCCCGCGCCGCCCGCGCCCACCGACACCACGTACGTCGCCCCCGACAAGAGCGCGTTCGTCTCCACGAGGCCGCCGCCGCCGCCGCCGCCGCCCGCCGTCGGGGATGACGAGCTGCGGTTGCTGCCGCCGCCGCCGCCGCCGCCGCCCACCGCCAGAATACGCGCCCTCGACAGGCCTGGCAGGGTGAAAGAACTCGCCGCCGTCGCGTTCGAGTAGGTGAGGACAAGTTCGCCGTCAATCCAGTTCGTGGACGACGCCCCGGCAAAGGACACCGTGCCGCCGCCGTTGACCACGGCCGCACCGGAAATCTCGTCGCCGCGCGCCGCACACGCGAACAGCACACCGCACACCAGCGCGCCCCACGCGGCGCGCAGGTTCGCCCGCGCAAGTCTCTCGATCAGTTTCATCATCTTTGACATTCGTTTTCAGGCGGAAGTTCCGACGCCTTCTGGCGTGAGGGTACAATCCACCCATTTTCAACTATCGCGCATTATATCAAAAATCCATGCCGCGTGGTGAAGAATTCGCCGTCTGTCCTCCCGTCTGTCCTCTGTCCGCTGTCCTCTGTCCGCTCTGGTCTCTCTGACAAAGGACAAAAGACAAAGGACAACCGGAGGACACTGGACACCCGGCCACCAAAGGACGCCAGCGGAAATCAATACGCGCGCGTCCCGTTGCAGTCGGGATAGCCCGTGCAGCTCCAAAAGGCATTGCCGGCGTTGCGGCCCTTGCGCGCCACCATCTTGCGTATCGGCTTGCCGCATTTCGGACACGTCGGCGCGCCCGCCGCCTGCACCGCCGCGTCACGCGCCGCCAGCCGCGCCACGCTCAGGCGTTCGGTGAAGCCCCCTTCGGCCGTGAAGTCCGCCGCCGTGCGCTGCATCTGGCCCATCAGCAGCGCACAGGCGCGGCGAATCACGACCAGGATCGCATTCGCGGCAACAATCGGGTCTTCGCTCTCAAGCCAGGCCGCACAGCGGGCGCGCATGCGCAGCGTATAGGCACCATATTCGTGATCCAGGTCGTCGGACTTCTCGAAGGGATCAAGTTCCAGCGCGCGGACAGCCGCGTAACGCGGATCCCGCCGCGACCACGGCACTTCGCCGCAATCGACGAGAAACGCCTCGTAATCGCCCGCCAGTTCGTCCAGCGAACCCTTGGCGACATCAAGCTGCCTCAGTTCCTGCTCCTTCGAGGTCGCCGCGCGCGACGAGGCCTCGACGATGTTCTGCCGCGCCGAACGCGCCGCACCGACCATCTGGCCGACGGTCTTGCCGAGGGCGTCGTTCTTGTAGTTGTAGTTGCGCCGGCAGAAAAGCGTCGTCGCATGGTAGACGAGACACGTCCACCCGAAGGAGAACATCTTGCGATAGCCCCCGAAGTGCCCGATGATCGGAAGATTCGAAGTCATGGCAAATGAAGTGTATCAAATCTGAAGCCAGAAGACAAGCGGCCGTCCCCCGTCTGTCCTCTGTCCTCCGTCCTTTTCCCCGTTTGTCCTCTGTCCTTTGTCCGCTCAGGTCTTTCTGACAAAGGACAAACGACAAAAGACAACCGGGGGACAGCGGACAAAGGACAAACGACAATGGACAGACGGGGGACCCAGGACAAACGACAAAAGACAAAAGACACGACCGAAAGACACCGAGGGCTGGAGCGAACGCCCCAGCCCTCGTGTTGGCCTTTTCAGCCGCTTTCGCCACGCGGGCTTACTGGCCGACCGGCGTGACCGGCGCGACCGTCGCCTGGATCCGGTAGAAGCCCTTGCCCGCGAACTTCGGCAGCGTCACGGTCGTCTCGCTTCCCGTCGCCAGCGTGCAGCTCTTGACGGTCATCCCCGTGAGCGTGTCGCCCGCGATGACCGAGTAGAAGAGGCCCGGCGTCGTCTTGATCGCCTGCGTCAGCGACTCGCCCGCCGCCGCCGCGACCGCCTTGACGTCGACCTTCTTGACCTCGCCATCAACCTGAGCCTGAATCGCCGTCGTCGCATCCGCCGTCAGGGCAACCGTGACAGTCACGCCACTGGCCGTCGCCGTGAACATCGACGTGTACGCCGCCTTGTCGATGGACTCCGCGCCCGTCGGCAGGTTGATGTACTGTTCCTTGTCCGCATTGATGGCCGCAGCCGCCGCCGCCGCCGCGTCTTCGGACTCGTATTTCGTGTCGCCCGGATTGACCGGTTTGATTCCCGGCTCCGAACCCTTCTTCTGGACCACGTAGAACTCGCCCTCCTGCACCGTCTCGTAGCCTTCGGCGCAGAACGCCGAGACGTCCGCCGAGAACTTCGCGGTGGAGGTGCCCGGAACCGTGATCGTGCCGTAGCCATCCGGCTCGATGTCCAGCGGTGTCGTCGCAATGATCGTGCCACCGTTCACCGTGATCGAGACGTGACCGGTCTCCGTGACGCCCGTTGCCTTCGCGGCGCGGAGGCCGCGCTCACCGTCCTTCGTGTTCTCGACCGTGCCGCCGTTCATCGTCAGCGAGCCCTTCTCGACCTTGATGACGTTGCTGCCATAGTTCTTGAACGTGCCGCCCTCGATCGTGAGCGACCCTTCCGCAGCGGGCACATAGCCCTCGGCATCGGGATCAGCCCCGTTCGCCGGAAGGCCGACGCGGATCAGCGTCGCATTACCAGCCGTCTTCACGATGGAGCCGGCCGTTTCACCCTCCGCCACGGTCGCCTGAATCGTCAGGGTGCCGTTGCTGATGACGATCGGATAGGTCGTACCAGCGCCCGTCCACGTGAGGTTGAACGTCGCGAGGTCGAGCGTGCAGCTGTAGGCGCTCACGACAAGCGGCTCGTCGAATTCGACATTGTCGATCATCTCAACCGTGTCGCCATAACTCGCCGCCGCGAACGCACCCGCCAGCGTTTCGTATTTCTTGTTGCCAATCTTTGCCACCTTCGGCGTCGTCAGCACGTACCACGTCTCAGTGTCATCCAGCTCGAAGACCATGCCAGCCGTGGCAAACGAACGGAACGATGTATCGTATGTCTCATCAATGACATTATTTTCCTTTTTGACAAGGAACATGCCGCCCTTGATTTCCACCGTGCCGCCGTCCGTGCCGACATAGCCATCGACCTTGCCGCCGCCAACGGTATCGATGATGATCAGGGAACCGCCATCATAGGCGCCCAGACCCGCTGTAATCGTCTTTCCGGCAAGGTCAAGCGTCGTGCCCGCCGCGTTCAAGAATTCAATTTCCGGGACGGAGTGCTTGTAGTCGGCGAACAGCTTGATCGTTCCAGGGGCCGTCGCGCTCGCCGCCGCCTCAAGGGCTTCTGCCACCGTCGCATACGACGTGTCGCCGAACTTGGCCGCCGCCGGAGAGGACGTGATCATGGCCGACGTGTCGTTGTCGCCCAGCGTCGCATTCAGCATCGCAGCGCCCATGTAGCCCTCGGCATAGGTAATGCCCGTCACGGACAGGGCAACCGACGATCCAACCGAATAGGCAATCTTCACGTTGCCGATCGCCAGCTCGGCTGCCGTCAGTGTCTTGGTCTCACCGCCATTGTACTGGTAAGTCAGCCCCGTGACATGGCTGTCCCACGCGAGCGTCACGTAGTTCTTTTCGCTGTCCGCCGCGGACGAGAACGGCCGCGTCGCCGTAAACACGATGTCGTCGACGTTGCCCTGGCCGTCAAAGGCGATCTCGCGGATATTCTGCATCTTATCCGAACCTTGATCCATTGACGGGAACAGGTACAGGGAGGTCAGGAAGTCGGCGTACTTGTCATCGACCTTTCCGGCCTCGATGCCGTTATCCGTGTCCGTCGAGCCCTGCGGCATATTGTCGATGAAGACGACGAAGCCGGGAACAGTGCCCTGCCCGCTCTTGTAGATGTTATCGATGGCCTTGACCGTCACGCGATGCCAAGCCGTGGGATCGCCCGCAAAGCCGCCGCAGTTATATGTCTTCGCCGCGTCGCCGACATAGCCCGCGCGGATGAAGAGATTGGTCGCCGTCGGATTGTCGTCCTCATCCGTCAGCTCCTGAAGCCAAACCATCAGCTTCGCGCCTTCATAGGCCTCCTTGTTGAACTCCGGCTCCGCGTCGAAAATCGTGAACTGCACGAGGGAATCGACGTAGAAGCTGCCGTTAATATCTATCCCGCCGGCCGCCGTGGTGGCCTTGCGCGTCAAGGGATTCCCGAACGTCGTCTTGACGTTCAGGTATTTCTGCTGATTGCCCTCATAGTACGACGTCTTGTTAAACTGAGCCGGGGTAAGATCTTCTTGATTCCCGTCCGTAGCCTCGCGACCGATGCTGACGCCTTCAATGACCGTCGCCTCGCAGTTCTCGTTCGTCGCCGACCAGTAGGACTGGCCTTCGCCTGGCGCCGTAAGTTCGCCGGTCGAACTTGCCGTATCGAGGGGACCGGGGGCCATGCCCTCGAAACTTGTTCCCGTGTCCGCCGCACGCAGGCCAAAGGCCAGCGCCGCCGCCGACAGCATTGTCATGAGTTTCTTCATGTTTTTTTCCTTTGTTTGTTTTTGGTTGAAAACTGACTTCACGACTCGTCCGAATCCGCCGACACCTTTTCCAAGTTTGCCGACATTATACCATACACCCGTTCGGGTGACAAGGGGGTCTGTGAAAAAAGTTCATCGCGCCGTCGGAGTCCGGCAAGTGGGATTTCGACACGACAGGCAAGAGGGAGGGGCCGTGTCCGCGCGAAGCGCCAGACCGTGCGGGCGGCGCCGTTTCGTGTCCGCGCGAAGCGCAACTATCCACCCGTCAGATCCTGCGCCAGGATTGGAGATCGAATCCGCTTCGCTTTTGCGTCTCGTCCCCGCCATAGACAACGGCCTTTCGCACGACATTCCCAAATTGGGGCGCCAATCGATTGATGGTTGAAATCCAATCGCCCGAATACGTTGCCCCGCTCTTGATCTCGTAAAGGGACGTCCGCCCTGCCTCCGTCACGACAAGGTCAATCTCATTTCGATTCGAGTCGCGGTAGTAGTTGATCTCCGCGTGAGCCCCGCGATTGAGCACGTCCTTCAGGAACTCGCCCACCACCATCGTCTCGAAAAGAGGCCCGCGTAACGGATGCGCCGAAAGCTGAGACGGCTCCGAGATGCCGATGAGACTGGCCGCAAGGCCAACATCCGTAAAGTAAAGCTTGGGGGCCTTTGTCAAGCGCTTGTTCAGGTTGGCATGCCACGGCCCAAGAAGGTGGACGACAAAGCTCGCCTCAAGGAGCGAAAGCCAGTCCGACGCGACCTTCGGCGAAATCCCGACATCTGCCGCGAGCGACGAGACATTCAGAACCTGCCCAGTCCGTCCGGCCGCGAGGCGCAGAAAAGTCGAAAAAGTCCGCAAGTTCCGGACGTTCTCGACTTCCCGAACGTCCCGTTCCAGATAAGTCTGCACATAAAACGCGAGCTCGTCAGCCGGCGAAACGCCTTGCCCGTAGATCTTCGGGTAAAACCCCTTCCACAGCGTTTCATCCAGAGACTGCGTTTGGATGCGCGATCCAAGTTCCGGCAGAGAAAGCGGCAAAAGCGTCACCAAGGCCGTCCGACCGGCAAGGCTTTGCGAAACACTGCGCATGAGCGAGAAGTTTTGAGATCCGGTCAGGACAAATTGGCCAGGACGATGCCTTTCATCGGCACAGACCTGAATCTGCGAGAGCAGTTCGGGCACACGTTGAATCTCGTCGAGAATGACGCTTCTCTTTTCAAACTGGCCAAGGAAGGCAATTGGGTCTTCTGCGGCAAATGTGCGCGCAGAAAGGGATTCCAGATTGACATAGGCCCATTTAGGGAAAAGAGACCGCACAAGCGTCGTCTTGCCGCTTTGGCGCGGCCCCGTGACGGTGACGACCGGATAGGCGTGTGCCAATTTTGTGATTCGTTCAGAGATTATCCGCTTGATCATGCGCGTAGTATAACATCTTTCCGACAATCGTGCCTATGCAGATTTTACTTGGCAAGTAAAATCTGCATAGGCCCCGCTGCTTTCTCATGCAAGGGAGTCTCGGAATCCGCCTTCGCGGGCGGCGGCGGCGCGCTTACTTGCCGCAGATTGCCTTGAAGTGCGGCAGCACCGCCGGCAGCCAGATCTCGCGGTAGCCCGCCGCGTTCGGGTGCAGGCGGTCCGGCATGATCCATTCCGTGTCGCCCTTCGCGTCGAGGAACTTCGCGTTGAAATCGACCCAGATCACCTTCTCGCCGTCGGCGTAGGATTTGACGAGCGCGTTCACTTCCTCGTTCTTCACGCGCTTCTTGTCGTCCGCCGCCGCGCCGCGCGGGAAGATCGGGAGGAGGAGCGTCTTCGCCTGCGGCTGCTTCTCGGCGATGAGCTTCAGGATCTCCTTGATGCCGGCCGCGACGTCCGGCGCGCGGTCGCCGCCGTTGTTCGTTCCGATCATCAGCATGACGCATTTCGCCTTGTAGCCGTCCAGCTCGCCGTTGCGTCCGCGCCAGAGCAGATGTTCCGTGCGGTCGCCCGAATAGCCGATGTTCAGCACCGAATACGTCTTGCGGAGTTCGGCCAGGCACTCCTTGCCGGGATTCTCCCAGTTGTGCGTGATCGAGTCACCGAAGAAGACCAGGTCGAATGTCCCGTCGGAGTCGGCGATCTCGTTTCGGTTGCGGAGCAGGCGGTCGAGCCACCAGTCCGCGGCGCCATACCCCTCCGCGCGGATGCGCGAGACCGGGTAGGTCGTGGCCGGCCCGTCGATGCGCACGTACTCCTTGCGCAGGAACGGCGCATAGCGGTTCGCCGGCGCGGGCAGCGCACCGTCCGCCAGCGCATAGTCGACGTAGGGCTTCACCGCCGCCGCCCAGATCTCGTAGCCCGCCGCGTTCGGGTGCAGGCGGTCCGGGAAAAGCTCCGGCGTGAGAAAGCCCTCGGGCGTCAGGAACTGCTCGTTGAAGTCGCACCAGAAGACGTGCTGTCCGTCCGCGAACTTCTTGATCTCCTTGTTGACCGCCTCGTTGCGCATGCGATACGAGTCGCCCGTGTCGCGTCCGCGCGGGAAGATCGCCGTCAGGACGACCGTCGCCTTCGGCTGCTTCGCGCGGATCGTTCGCAGGATCTCGCGGATGCCGAGGATCGTGTCGGCCGGCGGCTCCTTCGCGAACGGGAAGTGGCCGGAGTTGTTCGTGCCGATCATGAGGAGAATGCACTTCGCCTCGTAGCCGTCCAGCTCGCCGCCCTCGTTGAGCCGCCAGAGGACGTGCTCGGTGCGGTCGGCGGAAATGCCGAGGTCGAGCATCTTCCGGTCGCCCGTGCCGAAGTACTTCTCGAGCTGAACCTTGCCGTTCGACTCCCAGAAGTGCGTGATCGAGTCGCCGATGAAGACGACCTTCGCGCCGCCGTTCGTGACGACGTTCATCTTCTCGTTGTGGCGCCTTACCTGCCAGGCGTCCGCGTTGCCGCCGTACATGTCGTGCTTCAGGGCGCGGATTTCGCCGAAGGACGCGAACGCCGACAGCGTCGCCAGGGTGAACATCAACTGCTTTCTCATCTTGTTTTCCTTTCTTTTCTGCTCTTGCTTGACCAAAGGCCTGTCAGTTCTTGAACGAGTGGATCGGCGCGGGGATGCGGCCCGTGCGGGCGATGAACCTGTCGCACGCGAACGGCGAGACGCGCATCACCGGCGCATGGCCGAGAAGCCCACCGAACTCGACCGTGTCGCCGACAGTCTTGCCCGCGACGGGAATGACCCGGACGGCCGTCGTCTTCTGGTTGACCATGCCGATCGCCGCCTCGTCCGCGATGATGCCCGAAATGGAACTCGCCGGCGTGTCGCCGGGAATCGCGATCATGTCGAGGCCGACCGAGCAGACGCACGTCATCGCCTCCAGCTTCTCGATCGTGAGCGCGCCCGCGTTCACCGCGTCGATCATGCCCTGGTCTTCCGAGACGGGGATGAACGCGCCGGAGAGACCGCCGACGTAGGAGCTCGCCATGACGCCGCCCTTCTTCACCTGGTCGTTCAGGAGCGCGAGCGCGGCGGTCGTCCCCGGCGCGCCCGGATGCTCCAGGCCGATCTCCTTCAGGATGTCCGCCACCGAGTCGCCGACGGCCGGCGTCGGCGCGAGCGAGAGGTCGATGATGCCGAACGGCACACCGAGCCGCTTCGACGCCTCCTGCGCGACGAGCTGGCCGACGCGCGTGATCTTGAACGCCGTGCGCTTGATCGTCTCGCACAGCGTCTCGAACGACGCGCCGCGGCACGTGTGCTTCAGGACGTGGTTGACGACGCCCGGTCCGGACACGCCGACGTTGATGACCGCGTCGCCCTCCGTCACGCCGTGGAACGCGCCGGCCATGAACGGGTTGTCGTCCGGCGCGTTGCACAGGACGACGAGCTTCGCGCAGCCGAGCGAGTCGCGCGCCTTCGTCTTCTCCGCCGTCTCCTTGACGATCTCGCCCATGAGCCGCACGGCGTCCATGTCGAGGCCCGTCTTCGTCGACCCGACGTTGACGGACGCGCAGATGTGGTCGGTCACGGCCAGCGCCTCCGGGATCGAGCGGATCAGCAGCTCGTCCGCCCGCGTCATGCCCTTCGAGACGATTGCCGAATAGCCGCCGATGAAGTTGACGCCGAGCCTCTTCGCCGCGCGGTCGAGCGTCTTCGCGAGGCGCACGAAGTCCTTCGGCTTCCGGCAGCAGGCCGCGCCCACAAGGGCGATCGGCGTGATGGAGATGCGCTTGTTGACGATCGGCACGCCGAACTCACGCCCGATCTCGTCGCCCGTCTTCACAAGGTCCTTCGCGTAGCGCATGAGCTTCGCGTACACGTTGTCGCACGTCTTCGCAAGCGAGGCATCCGCGCAGTCGAGCAGCGAAATGCCCATCGTGATCGTCCGAACGTCGAGATTCTCTTCGAGAATCATCTTGTTCGTCTCAAGGACTTCAGAAAGGTTGATCATAGAAAGCCTCCTTTGTTAAGAAGGAAGAAGAAAGAGGAAAAAGGAAAAAGGAAGAAGGAAGAAGGAAAAAGTGAAGGAAGAAGGAAGGAAAAAGTGCGGTTGCTTCGGCATTTTCATTACTTCTTCCTTCTTCCTTTTTCCTTCATCCTTCTTCCTTATACCCTGTGCATCTTCTCGAAGATCTCGGACTTCTGGCAGCGGATGTGCAGCCCCAGCTCGAGGCCGAGCTTCGAGAGTTCCGCGCCCACCTTGTCGAAGGCCTTCCGGCACTTCGCGCCGTCGACGATCATCATCATGTTGAAGTAGCCTCCCACGACGGTCTGCGAGATGTCGAGGATGTTGATCTCGTTCCTGGCGAGGTAGGCGCTCGTCTTCGCGATGATGCCGACGGTGTCCTTTCCGACGACGGTGATGATGACTTTCTTCATGTTTCTCCTTATGAAACGACAACCGCCACGTAGGGGTCGCCGCAGATCGAGCAGATCGCGCCGTCATGGACGGGCGCGCCGCAGTTCGGGCAGCGCTTCTCCAGGACCTCGCCGCAGAACGCGCAGAACTTGCCTCCCACGGGATCGGCCTTTGCGCGGTCAGGCAGGAGATACGACCGCCCCTCGACCTCATACGGACGGTTCGACGGGCAGTGCGGATTCGGACAGAACCCGCGCGGCGCGTGCTCCGTCTGCGGCGAAAAGGCGAACGACGTCATCAGCGGACGCGCCGACGGCTCGCTTTTCGCCGTCAGGTCAACGCCGAACTTCTGCGCGAGCTTCCTGATGACCTCGTCGTTCAGCTTCGTCCCGTCCCCCTGCTCGAACATCGACAGGGCGGACTGCTTGCAGCCGACTTCAAGCGCCACAACGCTCTGAGAAAGCTTCGCGGCGCGTCGTGCCTCCTTGATCTTCAGGCAAATCTCTGGACTGAGTTCCGTCACGGTCGGATATTATGGACTTTATTTTATCAACTGGCAAGGGGGCTGTTATCAACACTATCAACAGGAATATCAACTTATCTACAAAATTATAAACTTATGAATGTTGATGTGTTGATAATTTATCAATAGGTGCGAGCGACGATTTCGGACGGCAGAAGGTAGTCTTCGCCTTTTTTGTGCGAAATGCCGCGTTTTTCAAGCTCTTTGATCACGATGCCGTTGATGAGGTTCGCATTGTCCGCAAACAGCTTCTCCAGCTCGGCCCGGCGCTTGGCCAGCTCGCCGTTCGGCTCGTTGGCAACCAGCACGCTCTCCAGGACCTGCGCCCGGCGGACGCGCCCGGCCTTCTCGGCGGCGTCTCGCGCCTCGCGCAGCACCTCGAGGACGTGATCGCGCGTCTCGCCTTCAAAGCGGTCGTCCAGCTCGATGCTGCGATCCAGCAGCGCAATCCTGTTGGACGTCTCGCCCTCCGCGTTCTTGGCGAGCGCGTCGCCGACCTTGCTGAGTTCAAGCTGAAGCTGCTGCAGTTTCCGGTGGAGCGCGTTCACTTCGGACTGCAGCGTGGCATTGTTCGCGCGCAGGGAGCCGATCTTGATCTCCTGCTCGGCCCTGCTCTGCTTCAGGAACGCAATCATCTCGTCCTGTTCGGCCTTGTTCTGCTTTAGAAACTCAATCATCTCGTCCTGCTCGGCCTTGTCGGCCGCCAGCGACTCGACGACGGCCTTCTGGACGTCGATTTCCTCCGGCTCTTCCTCGACCAACGTCTCTTCCGGCTCCTTGGCGGGCGCGCGGTCCAGAAACTCACTGATGTCCATTGACGTGTTCTCCTTTCAGTTCGCACCCCTCGTAGAGAAAGAGGCGGCAGTCAATCGGCCCGTTGAAAAACGGGATCCGCGTACGGTAGTAAAGGTTCACGAGATGGGACAGCTCCGGATTGCCCGTGATGAGTCCGCCCATGTAGCCGCGGCACTTCTCGTGCAGAAACGTGCCGATGCGCTCGTAGACGGGCGCCAGCTCCTTCGGGTCGCCGAGACGGATGCCGTATTCGGGATTGAAGAAGATGCAGCCCTTCTGTTCGGGAATGGGCGTGTCGGCGAAGTCACACGCCTTGAACGTGATGTAGGGCGCGACGCCGGCCGCAATCGCGTTCGAGTGCGCGTTCTCGATGGCTTCCGGCGAAATGTCCGTCGCGATGATCGGCGGCAGGCTGTCCGTCGTCTCCTTCGACTTCGCCTCCAGGATCATCTCCTTCCACAGCTGCTCCGGCGTGGCGCCGGCGCGCTGGCGCGGCGCAATGTTCGGGGCCGATTCGCCGGGAATGATGCGGTCGTAGCCCTTGATGGACTGGAACGCGAAGTGCCCCTTCAGCGAGCCGGGGGCCTTGTTCATCGCCATCATCGCGGCCTCGATGGCGGGCGTGCCGCTGCCGCACATCGGCGAGAGGAACGGCGTGTCCCTCTTCCAGCCGAGCGCCATGATGCAGGCCGCCGCGAGCGTCTCCTGCAGGGGGGCCGAGCCGGGGATCTTGCGGTAGCCGCGCTTCGAGAGCGGCTCGCCGGACGTGTCGAGGTAGATGATGACCTCATCGTCTTCCCAGTAGACGAAGACCGCCGCGCCGATGTTCTCGCCGCCCGAGTCGGGACGCCGCTGGCACTTGTCGCGCATGCGGTCGGCAATCGCGTCCTTCGTGTAGAGGGACGGGATGCGCGTGTCGCGGATCGTGTCGTTGTGGACGATCGACGACACGGAAAAGTAGCCGTCGGCGTCCAGCAGGTTCTCCCAGTCGATCGAATACGCCGCCTGATAGAGGTCGCGGATGCTGCGGCAGGTCGTGCGCAGGAGCGGCACGAGGACGCGGTGCGCCGTCCGCAGCTGCAGGTTGAGGCACATGACGTCGCGCATCGCGCCGCGCACGACGACGGTGTTCTCCGTCACCTCGATGGGCCTGTAGCCCATGTCGCGAACCTCGATCTCCGTCCAGCACGAAAGCTCCTTCGCGCAGGAGATGATGATCGGATAGTCCTTGTCTGTCCAGATTTTCATTTCGGCTTACCCTTTGGCCTTGAGGTTGACGCGGGACGCTTTTCAGCTGATGCGGAGCGGCATCAGGACGTAGAGGAACGGGATCGAGCACTTGATCACCGCCGGCGAATGCCCGTCGGAGAGGTTGATCGTCACCTCGTCGTCGTCGATCGACTTCAGGCAGTCCATCACGTAGGACGGGTTGAACATGATCTCGATCTTCTCGCCCGCGTACTTGATCGGCACCTCGTCCTTCGCCTCGCCGATGTCGGACGCGGCAGACGTCACGGTCAGCTTGCCCTCCGAGAAGATGAGCTTCGTCGAGTGCGCCTCGTCCATCGTCATGACGCTCGCGCGGTCAAGCGCGTCCAGCAGCAGCTGGCGGTCGACCTCGATGTGCTCCCTCGTGTCGACGGGAATCACCTGGCGGTAGTTCGGGTAGGCGTCGTCCATCAGCTTCGAGTAGATCATCAGGTTGTCGAGCCTGAAGCAGATCTGCGACTTCTGGACCATCATCGACAGCTCCGTGTCGCCGTTCAGCGAACGCTGGAGCTCGCCCACGGCCTTGGACGGCAGGACGATGTCCTTCTCGGCGTCCTTCGGGAACTCGACTTCCTGCTCGACGAGCGCGAGACGGCGACCGTCCGTCGCGACCATCGTGAGCTTCGCGTCCTTGAAGCTCAGGAGAACGCCCTTCAGCGTCCGCCGTGTGTCGTCCTGGCTCACCGCGTAAGACACCTTGCGCAGCATGTCGCGGAACGTCGCCTGCTGGATCGCGTAGGCGAACGCCTCCTCGTCCTTCGGCAGCTTCGGAAACCCGGACTCGGGAAGGCCGGCCAGTTTGAACTTCGCGTTGCCCGCGCAGATCGTCGCGCGGTCCTGCGCGTCCGTCTCGACTTCGACTTCGCCCTCGGCGACCTTCGAGATCGCGTTGAAGAGCAGCTTCACGGGAACCGTCGTCGCGCCCGCTTCCTGCGTCTCGCAGGGACAGGCCGCCTTGATGGAAATGTCGAGGTCAGTCGTCGTCATGGTGAGTTCCGTGCCGTGCGCCTCCAGGAGGACGTTCTGGAGAATCGGCAGGGACCCCTTCCCGCCGACGATGTTCTGGACGGACTTCAGGCCTTCGAGGAACTTGGAGCGGACGATCTTGAATTTCATGGTTTGATCCTTCTTCAATGTGCGTGTTCGTGAATTGTATCAAATAATACTAATTAAGGATAGAGTGATCATACTATCAGTAGATTTGTCGATAATGTCGATAATTCAGCCGACAGCCTTTTTTGCTTGGCGTTCATGGCCTTTTCGTCTGTTGACAGGCATGAGGACAGCGTGAAGGGAAATGTTGACTGTGTGTTGACGCTGTTCATGCCTGTTCATGTTCGGTCGCGTTGTCATCAGCCTGTCGTCAGCCTGTCGAACGGATGTCAATTGAAGTTGTCCTTGATGGAACAGCCGAATTCGGCGAGGATTTCGTTCAGTTCCGACTTGAGGTCGGGCTCGACGTCGAACCGCTTTTCGATGTTCCTCACGCCATGGAGAATCGTCGCGTGCGTTTTCTTGAACGACTGCGCGATCTCCGGCAGGCTCTTCGTCGTGTACTTGCGCGAGATGTACATGGCCATCTGGCGCGGCGTGACGAGAGACTGCGTCCGCTCGGCGGACAGGATCTGGTCGATCGAGACGCCGTACCTCTTCGCGACGGACTGCTGGATCTCCTTGATCGTGAGGCTTCGGAGCGAGTTTTCCTTCGTGATGTATTCCTTGAGGATGCGCGTCAGGACGTCGTTCGTGAGCGGCGTCGTCGATTCGAGCTGACGGAACATGTGAACGCGGTTCAAGGCCCCTTCCATCGCGCGCACGTGGCTTTTGATCGTCTCGGCGATGAACTCCAGCGCGTTGTCCGGGATGCTCGGCACCATTGCCTCGGACTTCTTCTTCAGAATCGCGAGGCGCGTCTCGTAGTTCGGCGACTCGATCTCCTGCACCATGCCGCCCTCGAAGCGCGAAATGAGCCGCGCCTCGATGGACGGCAGGTTCTTCGGCGCGACGTCGGACGTCATGACGACCTGGCTGTGCGCCTGCTGAAGGACGTTGAACGTGTTGAAGAACTCCTCCTGGCATTGCTTGCCCTTCTGGAGGAACTGCACGTCGTCGACCATCAGCAGGTCCATCTTGCGGTAGCGGTTGCGGAAACGCCCGATGGTGCCGTTCTGCAGGGCGTTCACGTATTCGTTCAGGAACGTGTCGGCCGTCAGGTAGCAGATGTTGAGCGACGGGTTCTTCTTCTTCAGGTCGTTGCCGATCGCCTGCATGAGGTGCGTCTTGCCAAGCCCCGTGCCGCCGTGAATGAAAAGCGGATTGTAGCCGCTCTTGCCGGGGTTCGCGACGACGCCCTGCGCGGCCGCGAGCGCCCAGCTGTTGGACGAGCCGCGCACGAAGTTGTCGAACGTGTATTCTTCGTTGAGCGGCATCGTCGAGGCGAGCGGAGGTGTCGAGGCCTGTGCCGCCCTCGGATTGGATTTCAAAGGCGATTCGGCGTTTGAAACCGCCGGGCCGGTCGGGATGACGATAGAAGGCTTGGCCTTTTCGCTGTAGCGGAACTCGATTCCGACCGGGGTGTCTGACGACACGAGTTCAAGGCACTTCTTCAGCTTGTCGGAATACTTGTCGCGCAGGAAGTCAGCCGTATAGGCGTTTGTGAGCGTGATGACGAAGAGGCCGTTTTCGCGCGTGACGGACGTGATGGTCGAGAAATAGCGCTCGACTTGGCCGCGCTCTTCGGCAGAAGACAGCGTGGAAAGGTAGATCTGCTTGGCCCTTTCCCACGTCTCTTTCGATGCGATGTCTATGGTGTCATTCATACTTCCGTCTCTTTCTTCGTCACGGAAATGACATGATACCATAATTTTGTGTTTTCATGTGAAAAACGAAATCAACTTATGTCTTCAAGTTGTTAACATTTGATGTTGATAAATTTCATACTCTCCCGCCGCCCACATCTGCGAAGCCCCGCGCGTCCTTCGCGGCGCGTGCGGCGAACCGCGTCCGCCCGCCTCTCTCCGCTCGGCACTCGGCCATCCCGCCCGCTCCTCACGTAACGTCCCTTTTGTCTTGCGCCTGACACATCCCAGGAGCCCCTTGTGTCATCTCGGAAGCCGCAGGCCACCGCGAAGCGGCGGCGCAAGCCGCCTCCCTGGCCCGGAGGAGAAGACAGTCGCACGGGAGGAGCGAAGGAATCGCCTGTCGCCTCGGCTTTCTCGCTTGCGGACGCGCATCCTGCCGAGGGGAATGGGTAGGTCCTTCGGACATTGCTTCGCAATCGGCCACGTTTGGTTGACTGACGTGTGGCGACAGGTGCGACTCCCGGAGCGACCCTGATCGAGGCCGCAGGCCGACATAGACGGAGCGCAGCGACGTCCGATCGGGCGAGCTGTCGGGCCGACGGGCCAGGATGCGGAGGACTGTCCCGCAGTGAACAGCAGATAAAAGCATCACTTATTCAATGGCTAGTGGCTGCCGCGCTTGATCAAGACGGCGAGGACGGCAATGTCGGCCGGATTCACGCCGGGGATGCGGCTCGCCTGTGCGAGCGTTTCGGGACGGAATTGCTTTAGCTTCTCGCGGCTCTCATAGCGCACAGCCAAGCACTTGTCATAGTCAAGCCATTTCGGAATGGCGATGGCCTCGTCCTTCTTCGCCCGTTCGGCCGCTTTCTCCTCTTGCTCAATGTACGGCGCATAATGACGCATAATCATTACTTCTCGGTCAATCCGCGAAAGACCGTTGAGCGTGGCGGGCGTGAACGGCATCTGACCCTTCACGCCACCTTGTGCCTCTGTGCCTCTGTGCCTCTGTGCTAACGCTGATTTTTCCATTCTTTTGCAGATTTCAGAGTATTCCGCTTCAACGGACTCGAGCGTTTCCTTCGGAAGAATGCCGATGCGCTTGGCTGCGGACAGTAACCGATAGCAGGCGTTGTCCTGACGCAGTATGAGACGCCGTTCGGCACGGCTTGTGAACATCCGGTACGGCTCGTCCGTGCCCTTCGTGACAAGATCGTCAATCATCACGCCGATGTAGGCATCTTGCCGGCTGAGGATGAGGGGCTCTTCGCCCTTGACCGTCAGGGCCGCGTTGATGCCCGCCATAAGACCTTGTGCCGCCGCTTCCTCGTAGCCCGTCGTGCCGTTGATCTGTCCGGCAAAGAAAAGACTGGGAATGCGCTTCGATTCCAGCGTGTGCGTCAGCTCGCGGGCATCGATGCTGTCATACTCGATGGCGTAGGCGTAGGCGAGAAATTCGGCGTGTTCGAGTCCGGCAATCGAATGAACCATCTCTTCCTGCACCGATTCAGGCAGCGAACAACTCAATCCGTTCGGATAGATGATTGTACCATCCCTGTCTTCAGGCTCAAGGATGACGTGATGATGAGAGGCTTCAGCAAAACGCACGATCTTGTCCTCAATGCTCGGACAGTATCGAACGCCCGTTCCGACGATCTTTCCGCCATAGAGAGCCGAAACGGAGAGATGGTCGCGGATGATTTGGTGCGTTCGTTCGTTCGTATGCGTCATCCAGCACGGCAACTCCGGCAAATTGTTCCACGTGGAACAACTCGTGAATGCCTTCGGCGCTGAACACGGAGTAGACGGAGAGACGGAGACGCGGAGGCTTGAAGAAGAATCTCCGTGCCTCCCATCCTCCGTTACCTCCGCGTTTAGCGAAAGCAACCCAGTCGGACAGGCAGAGTGTGCCTGCGGCGCTGAACACGGAGAAGACGGAGATGCGGAGACGCGGAGGCTCTGTTCTGATGCGTCCTTCAAAGCACTTTCTCCGTGCCTCCCATTTTCCATTACCTCGCGGGCCCTTGCGGGCAGTTCGCTACGCTCACTGTCCCTTTGTGATCTTCCCTCCGAAACGCTTTGCGTTTCTGCGGCGCATGTGTTCAGCGTCGCAGACATCTCACCCACGCACCCCATCCGTGTCCATCCGTGCCCATCCGTGGTTAAAGAATGTTCCACGTGGAACAATGGGCGGGGGCTGTCGCCATCCTGCCGCGAACAGACACTGAAATCACAGCTCGAAGCCTTGAGACGTGGGGGTGTCCCTGTCTTGAGGCGAATCAGCTTAAAACCAAGGGCTTCAAGGCTCTCTGAAAGCCGATTGACGGCGGGGCGTCCGTCGCCGCCGCTTTCGCGGCACTGGTCGCCGATCCAGACGCGGCCCCGCAAGGCGGTGCCGCTTGTGATGACGACGGTTCGCGCGGTGAGGGTGCCGTGGCATTCTGTTCGCACGAAATGCACGGAACCGTGAACGGACGATGAACTGGCCAAATCAGTGTCGTGCCGATCAGCGTCTTGATGAATTGAGGATTGGCTTTGATTGAAAACGGCGGCGTTATTTCTGACCGAAAATTGGCCTTTGCCGGGTGGTAAGGCGGCCGTCGGACTTAAATTCGGCTCAATGCCGATCACCGCGTCTTCGAGAACGGTCAGGTTGGGCTGCGCGGCGATGACGGCTTGCAGACGCGCGGCGTATTCCTTCTTGGCGCACTGGCAGCGCGTGGCCCAGACGGCGGGGCCGCGGCTCAGGTTGAGAACCTTCGCCTGAAGGGCGGTGGCATCCGCGTTCTTGCCCATTTCGCCGCCGAGCGCGTCCAATTCGCAGACGAGATGACTTTTGGCCAGACCGCCGATGGACGGGTTGCAGGGCATGCGCGCAATAGCGTCCTTGACGGACGTGACAAGCAACGTGTTGACGTTCATGCGCGCGGCGGCGAGGGCGGCTTCGGCCCCGGCGTGTCCGCCGCCCACGACGATGACGTCGAACTGTGTTTCTGAAAAGTTCATGGGTGCATTATAGCACACTCTCAACAGATTTGTGAACAAGAAATTTTCAGATGTTATGCACCACGTAAAAAGAGATTTTTGTCTGTTTTTCAGTTGAAATCGCAATATTTTTCAAAAAGGCAGCTTGTCAAGGGCAAAGATGTCAAATCATGTCTACACTTATCGCAAAGTTATCAACATTTTCGTTCAACTTGCCATTTTTCGCTGAATTATGCTATACTTCTCAACACTTGAAAGTCATCTTCCTATTCATCGACGGTGTCGGCCTTGCCGAGCCTTCGTCGGAGAACCCGCTCAATGCGGAGGTCTGTCCGACCCTGTGGCGTTTGATCGAACGCCACGCGAAGCCCATTGACGCCTGTCTCGGGGTCGCGGGCGTGCCACAGTCCGCGACAGGCCAGGCGACGATGTTCACCGGCGTGAACTGCGCGCAGGCGATGGGGCGGCACTGCGAGGGCTTTCCCGGTCGCGAACTTCGCCAGATCGTCGCGCGCGACAACCTCTTTCTCGAACTGAAGAAGCGCGGGAAGCGCGTGAAGTTCGCCGATGCCTATCTCGTCAATTCGGCTGACGAGTTGGCGAACCGCCGCTTCAAGTCGGTGACGACCGTGATGGCCCTGACGGTGCCGGAGTCGGTCTCGACGGTCGGCGACCTCATGAACGACGACGCGGTGCTGCAGGACCTGACGCGCGAGACCATCCAGGACCGCTACCCCGACATCCCGGTCATTCCGCCGCCGCGCGCGGCCGAGCACCTGTTCCGCCTCGCGCGCGCGAACGACCTCACGCTCTACGAGTTCTTCCAGACGGACGTGTCGGGCCACGCGATGGACTACGCGCGCGCGTGCGCGGTGCTGCGCACCTACGACCGCTTCCTCGCCGCGCTCGTCCGCTGCACGGAGGCGGCGGGCCTCACGCTCGTGATGACGGCGGACCACGGGAACATCGAGGCCCTCGGCGAACGCGGCCACACGCGCAACCCCGTACCGTTCGTCGCCTTCGGCCCGAAGGAGAAATTCCTGCGCGCGCGGGTGTCTTCCCTGTCGGACGTGACCCCTGCCTTGCTTGCGGCTTTCGACGCTTTGTGATACAATGTCACTCACGTTGCATTCTGCACTTGAAACAACAACACGGAAAAACACACAACTGGAGAACTGACGATGGCCTGTTCCTGCGGAAAGAAGACCTGCGGTGGAAAGAAGGGTTGCACGTGCGACCACTCCGCGTTCTTGGCGCCGATGAGCGCGCTCTGGCAAATCTACGACGGCATCGACTCGAAGGCGAACGCCCAGGTCGTCGCCATCGCGTGGGAGCGCGAGGACGGCAAGGTGTTCCGCTACGACCTGCCGATTCCGAAGCGCCTCGATCCGCAGGCGACGAAGCACGTCTCGTATGTCGTCGAGCGCATCGCGAAGTTCATCGTCTGGTCGGCCGGCGGCTGGAAGCTCTACCTCGCCGGCCCCGACGCGATCGTGAAGCCCGTCGCGAAGGCCTACGCGAAGAAGGGCGCGCGCGCGTTCGACTACGACTTCTTCACGTCGATCTACGGGCGTCCCGTCGAGGCCGTCGTCGTGCCGCTCGCGAAGATGCCGGAGTTCCGCGAGAAGACGTCCGTCGTCAAGACGGTGGCGGACGGCTGCCGCATCGGCTTCGACCTCGGCGCGTCCGACTTCAAGATCTCCGCGCTCAACAGGGGCAAGGTCGTCTTCTCGAAGGAGTTCCCGTGGGACCCGCGCAACAGCGCCGACCCCGACTACCACTACACGATGCTGACGAACGGCCTCAAGGAGGCGGCCGCGTCGCTGCCGCGCGTCGATGCGATCGGCGGCTCGACGGCCGGCACGCTCGTCGGCCAGAAGATGGGCATCGCCTCGCTCTTCCGCGCGGTCAAGGAGAAGAACCCGAAGAGGTTCCCGGAGGCGCAGAACCTGTTCTTCCGAATCGAGAAGGACTGGGGCGTGCCGTTCGCGATCTACAACGACGGCGACGTGACCGCGCTCGCCGGCATGATCACGATGAACAGGAAGGGCATCCTCGGCGTCGCGATGGGCTCGTCGGAGGCCGTCGGCTACGTCGACCCGAAGGGCGCGATGACGGGCCGCATCAGCGAGCTCGCGTTCGCGCCGGTCGACTTCAACCCGTGCGCGCCGAAGGACGAGTGGTCGGGCGACGCCGGCGTCGGCGCGATGGCGTTCTCCCAGCAGGCCGTCAACTGGCTCGCGGAAAAATACGGCTTCAAGTTCCCGAAGGCGATGAAGCTGCCGGAGCGCCTGAAGGTCGTGCAGGCCGCGATGGAGAAGGGCGACGCGAAGGCCCTCAAGGTCTACGTCCAGATCGGCCGCTTCCTCGCGCACGCGATCCCGTGGTACAACGAGTTCTACGACTACGAGAACATGATGATCCTCGGCCGCGTGACCTCCGGCCTCGGCGGCGAGATCATCCTCGAGACGGCGAAGGCGATGCTGAAGGACGTCTACCCCGAATGGGACGAGAAGATCGACATCTTCATGCCCGACGAGAAGGCGCGCCGCCTCGGCCAGTCCGTCGCCGCCGCGCAGATTCCCGTCATCCGAAAGGGACACAAGTAAGAAGGCCAAATGAAAAGGGGCTTCACACTCGTCGAGATGCTCATCGTCGTCGTCGTGCTCGTCACGCTGATGACGATGACGTTCCGCCTGTCCTCCATCGGCAGCAACTCGTTGGCGCGGAACAAGACGATCAACCGCATGCAGCGGCTGGAGAACTGCCTGTCGGGCTATTACGCCGCGTACGGCAGCTATCCGCCCGTCAAGCTCCACGGTTCGCGCAACATCTACCTCGCGGTGAACGACGTCGGCATCCAGGACGAGGACGGCCAGGAGAACAAGGACCTCTGGGGCTGGTACCAGCCGTCCGGCGGCCACGGGATCGGCTCGGAACAGGAGTGCAAGGCGTGGGACCAGGTCAAGGCCGCGTGCAAGTCTCAGCCGCTCGCCTTCCGCTTCCCCTTCCCGAACCTGCCGGTCTGGGACCAGTACATCCAGGCCGTGTCCGACGAGCTCAAGAAGCGGGCGGAGGACGCGACGAACATCTCCGAGGCGCGCAAGCACGTCCTGCAGATGGGCTTCTCGAACCTGAAGAACTTCGGCGCGCTGGATTCGGGCGCGTCCGACTGGCGCGAAGTCCAGATCTTCCAGTTCGGCCTCATGAGCTACCTGCTGCCGCGCTACATGGTCGGCATGAACGGCGAGCAGACGCTGTTCGCCGACAACTACCGGCAGTGGACGGCGAACAACGTGATGGCCTACGATCCGTTCACGGACGAGAAGAGAAGCTGGGCGAACGTCTACGAGTGGGCGCAGGAAGTAACGAAGGAGAACCCCGACCGCGACAAGCTCATGCGCATCGTGAACATGCCGTCGCAGGCCGTGACCGCGCGCTGGATGCCGAACCTGGAGCAAACCGTGAGCTGCAACTACGACTTCCGGCTCTTCGGCGTCGACGTCAAGGACCCCGACTCGTCCCTGCAGGAGCTGCGGCCCGACAACCTCGAGATCGAGGTCTACTCGACGAGCGGTTCGGGCACGGGCGGAACCTACTACGTGCTGGACGGCGTGACGGTGATGGACGGCTGGGGGAACGAGTTCTACTACTACTCGCCGCCGCCGCACCAGAGCTACACGCTGTGGTCGGCAGGCCCGAACGGGCGCACGTTCCCGCCGTGGATCTCGCGCAAGACGCTGGACGGCTCGGCGAACCGGTGCGTCGGCGCCTGGGTCGCGGACGACATCGTGAAGATGAGCAATTAGGGAAAGGAATAAGGAAAAAGGAAGAGGGAAGAAGGAAGAAGGAAGAAGGAAAAAAAGTTGAAGGAAGAAGGGAAAAAAAAGTTATGATTTTGTCAATTGTCAGAAAATTCGTTCGAACGGCTGCCCAGCCACAGCAAGAAGTTCCCCACCACACTTCTTCCTTCTTCCTTCTTCCTTCTTACTTTTCCCTCTCCCCCGCCTTTACCCTTGTCGAGATGCTGGTCGTGATCGGCATCATTGCGGTGCTGACGGGCGCGTCGCTCGCCGGGTACTCGAAGATGACGAAGTCCGCCGAGCGCGCGAAGTGCCAGGAGCTCGTCTCGAACGTCTCGACGGCGCTGACGGCCCTCTACCAGCGCGAGGGAGCCTGGCCGCGTCGCCTCCTCTCGAATGGCGCGTCGGGCGACGGCGAACTCGACGAGAGGGCCTCTCTCCCGCTCGCGAAGGGCGGCTACTTCTCGCTTGGCCATACGGACACGCAGCTGATCGGCGCCGACCGCTTCGGCATCCTCACGCCGTGGGCGGCGGCCGTCGTGAAGAAGCGCGGCACGTCGGCGGCGAAAACCGACCCCGTCGGCTCGACGACGGTGAAGGACCACATTCTCCACTATGCGCTCGACACGGAGGGGCGCGGCGTCGTCGAGGCGAACGTCGGCGGCGTGTCGGTGAAGATCCGCGCGACGGCGGCCGTGTGGAGCGGCGGAAAGGACGGCGTCATCGACGCCTATCCGAGCCGGCGCGACGACGTGTACAGCTGGACCCAGGGACAGACGCAGGACGTGCAGTAAAATGAAACGCGGCTTTACCATTGTCGAACTCCTGCTCGTGGTCGGCATCATCGCGATCCTGATGGGGATCGTGACGACGGCGGCCTCGTCGAGCATCACCGCGAGCCGCTCGAACCGGGGCAAGGCGATCTGCGCGATCGTGCAGACGGCGCTCGCGACCTACCGCGAGCAGAAAGGCCAGTGGCCGATCAGCCTCGCGGGCAAGACCGGCGGCAACACCGACGTGAAGGACTCGGCGGGCGACGACGACCGCTACATCCTGTCGGCGAACGAGGTGCGCGACTGCATGCGCGCCCTGATCCAGGAGGTGAAGAGGGGCAATCCGCTTCTCGACGTCTCAGGCCTCTGGGTCTCCGGCACGTCGGACGGCGAGCCCGACCTGAACGGCGGCGCGCGCGCCGGGTCGTTCGGACTGAGCTTCATGGACGCCGTGCGCGGCACGAAGCGGAGCAAGGAGAAGATGCGGACGGACCAGATGTACTTCGGCTATCCAGATGCCGCGACCGGGCGGTTCGTCCGCCTGCGCATGGTCTACTCGATCCCGACCGACCAAATTACCGTCATGAGGTTTTCGGACTGATGAAGAACGCGTTTACATTGCTGGAACTGCTGGTTGTCATCGGCATCATGGGCTTTCTCGGCACCATCTCCGTCGGCGGCTACCGCGCGATGCAGCGCGGCATGGAGGAGCGCGGCGTCATGCAGAACGTCAACGCCTTCGTCGAGGCCGCCTACGAGCGCGCGCAGATCGACCGCCAGCCGACGGCGATCTACTTCTGGAACGAGACGCTGCGCGCGGCGTCGGACGACGAGACGGAGCTTGTCGTCGGCAAGGCCGTCGCCGTGCGCCGACAGGGGCGCCTCTCGCGAGTTTCGGGCAACCTGCTCATCGACGAGTTCGCCGACCTCAACCTCGTCTACAAGACGGGCGGTGACGACGATGCGAGCGAAGGGTCGGACGCGGCAGACAAGGAGAACACGATGTACCTCTACTGCCTCGACAATCCGAACGAGTGCAACCGCTCGATCGTCTCGAACAAGGTCAGGAAGGACAAGGGACTGAACGAGCAGTACATGCAGGAGAAGCCGACGGGCGACGCGGGTACCGGCGCGATCGAGTCGTGGGGCTTTGAGAAGGTGGGCGACGACGATTCGGTGTCCTGGAAAGCCGGCTCGGCCTACGGGTTCGAGTTCGCCGAGCTGACGCTGCCGGCGAACTACATCTTCGGCTCGAGCTACAGCCAGAACGTCGATACGCCGGTGGCCGGAAAGAGCACGATGACATTCTCCGTCGGCCGCAACGATGGCAGCAACACGACCGGCGCTCAGGTCAACGGCTCGATCACGGTCTACGCCCTGCGTCCGTCGTCGTCCGGTTCGCTTTCGCCCGTCCGGGTCAACACGGCGGACAATCCGGTGAAGAGGTAAGAAGGAAGAAGGAAGAGGGGAAAAGGAAAAAGGAAGAAGGAAAAAGTAAGGAAGGAGAAAGTTATGATTTTGTCGATTGTCAGAAGATTCGTTCAAACAGTTGTCCATCCACAACAGGAAGTCCCCCACCGCACTTCTTCCCTCCACACTTCTTCCTTTTTCCCTCTTCCTTCTTCCTTTTCCCTTCTTCCTTCTTCCTTTTCCCGTTCCCTCTCTCCCGCCTTCACCCTCATCGAAGTCAATCTCGCCATGCTGATCATGGCGGGGGGAATCCTTTCGGTCGTCGGGCTCTACGCGCTCGGCTTCCGCGAAAACCGCCAGGGCCGCGAGGACGTCGCGGCGGCGGCCTACGCCGATGCCGTCATCTCGCCGCTCGTGCAGGCGATCTCCTCGACGAACGTGACGTGGAGCAATTTCAAGAGGGAGTTCTACTATCCGAACGCGGACGGCTGGAAGTCCTATCTGGACGGCAACGGGATCGTCTCGACGGACCCGCAGTCGAAGGGCGAAAGCTCCTATTCACGTGTGCGCGGCTGGCTGGGGAACATCGGCAGCGACCTCGACCTCACGTTCCCGTCGGTGGCGCGTCCGGCAAGTCCGAAGATGAGCTGCGCCGTCGTCGTCATGCACCCGCAGGACTCGGCCGTCGCGACGATCGGCTTCCGGGCCGTGGACGCGAACAACTACAAGACGCTCATGGGCATGCCGCTCTTCTTTACGCAAGTGCGGTTCCAGGGGGTGAGTGAGTGAGGGATGAGTTGTGGGGGATGAGGGATGAGTTGAGAGAAATGAGGAAATGAAATGAAAAAGTTTTTGAATAGAATTTGTCAGAGGATGAACGCCAAGTCCATCCCCCATCC
>CAKUGW010000039.1 GCA_934654805.1 uncultured Kiritimatiellota bacterium | reverse complement strand
AGCAGGATTGGTTAGCTTTGGCGATGACACATAAGGCGATGCCGCGTCATGGATATACCTTGTCTAAAGCCGCGTTACCGTAGAAGCACCATAGGGGACACTCGTAAGACATGAAAGTCCTCTTTGACACAAATATCTTCATCTCATTGGAGTCTCCCGGAGAGGTTCTGCCAGACACACTCTCCGACATGGTTCGCATTGCAAGAGAACTTCACTACGACATCTGCTATCATCCTGCACAAACCGAGGACTTGATGCGCGACAAGGATGAGCGGAGAAAGGCAGCACAGCTATCTCGAATAAAGCAGTATGCCCCATTGCAAAAGCCACCCATCCCTACCGTTCAAGACCTTCAAGCGTTGGGATGGAAACAGAATAGTGAGCATGACACGGTTGACAACCTTCTGTTGTTCTCACTCAAAAGAAGCGCAGTTTCTTTTCTTGTCACAGAAGATAGGGGCATACATAAAAATGCCACCAAGTCTGGGTTGTCCGATCGGGTATTCTTCACCGAAGACTTCCTTGCCTATCTTCGCAATGCCCAAAGGACAGACGACTACGTTTCCACAGGATCGTATGTTTCTGTAGAGAAGAAGTTTCTTTACGAAATTGATGTTGAGGATGTGTTCTTTGATTCTCTACGGCAGGGATACCCTGGCTTCAATAACTGGTATCACAAGAAGTCGGAAGAAGGCAGACAAGCGTGGGCGATTCTTTCGGGGCGTTTTATAAGTGCGTTATGCATATACAAAGAGGAAAATGACGAGAAGGTCACCACGGCAGGAGAGATTTTGCGCGGGAAGTCCCTGAAACTCTGTACCCTTAAAGTTGCCGACCTTGGAAAGAAATATGGAGAGCGTCTCCTTTATGTTGCCTTCAACTATGCAACGGACAACAAGTTCGATTATGTCTATATCCAGGTTCAAGAAGAACAACATGGCTATCTTGTTTCTTTGCTAACAGATTTCGGCTTTACCAAGTTTGGCGACTACGATAATGATACCACCTACGTTAAGGATATGCGTGTTGGCGTCTGGAAAGGCTCGGTGGATAGAAATGATTATGTCAAATATGCGATAGCCCACTATCCGCACATCATTGATGCCGGGGTAAAGAAATACATAGTTCCTATTAGACCTAATTACCACGACTTGCTTTTCCCCGACAAGAATCCGTATCAGGACTTGTTTCAAGGTGGTTTGTCAAGTGAGTCCAATGCCATCAAGAAGGCGTATCTCTGCAAGAGCCCCATAAGGGATCTGAAGCCGGGGGATTTGCTGTTCTTCTATCGCTCAAAGGATTCGCAGAGCATTTGCAGTGTTGGTATCGCAGAGAAGATCAAGCGTTTCTCTAATGCAGACGACCTGATTTCCTTCGTGTCGAAAAGGACTGTATACACCCATGATGAGATAAGGAAATTCATCAGCAAAGGCGAAGTGCTGGCCATATTGTTTCGCCTGATTCGATATTTGGGAAAGCCCGTTGAAAGGACGGCTCTAATCAACAATAGCATAAAGGGACAGATCCAGACCATACGTGAGATGTCCGAGAGTGCCTATCGCCAACTCTTCAAAAGAGATTTGAGTCTATGATGATTCTACTTTCAATTAAGCAAGTCTACTGCGACTTGATACTCAAAGGAACCAAACGGTTCGAGTTCCGTAAAAAGCTGCCAAATGGTCTCAAGAAGGGAGACGAGGTGGCCATATATTGCACACGACCGGTTTCAAGAGTTATCGCCTATTTCAGAGTTTCTGATGTTATTCAGACAACGCGCCAGAGCCTTTGGAGACAAACGCGTCTTGCGGCGGGTATAAATTACGAAACATTTATGGGCTATTTTAGTGCAAAGAAACAAGCGAACGCAATCAGGATCGGGAAACTCCATGTGCTGAATACGCCTTTGTCGTTGGGAAGACTGCGCAGAAATAAAACCCCGCCACAATCCTTTATTTATTTGACTGAATCGCAGTCCGAGAAGGTGAGAGAAAATGCACGGCATCACTAAAGTGTACGCGAGGTCATTTGATTTATGACATCAACGATTTCGGTTCCATTAAGCCTCGATGAAAAAGGCTTCATAGACAGGTCTTGCCCGAAGTGTTCTTACCGATTTAAGGTGAAGGATTCCTGCTGGCCGAAGTCCAAGATGGGGGGACTGCCCTGGGCAAGAACTATCGCATATGCGTTCTGCCCAATGTGCGGACACAAGGCGGCATCTGACAATTGGCACACACCAGAGCAGATTAAGGCCGCAGAGAGAATCGCTCTGGAAAAGGCAAAGCAACAGGTGCTTTCTCAAATTGACAAGTCGTTTGCGCAGCTTTCCCGATCTTTTTCTCACAATCCATTCATCAAAATGGAATACAGACCGTCTTTTTCGTATCGGCATATAAACACACGGACACCGTTCGACAGGGCATTGGAGCGCAATATAGTATGTTCAAAATGCAATGCGTCATACGCGGTTGTTGGATCAGCATTCTTTTGTCCAGTGTGCGGGGAGAACACGGTCGTGGCATCGTTCGCAAGCGCAATGTCGAATATCAGCAAGGCACTTGATGCGCTACCTGCGGCAAAGAAAGTATTTGAAGAATCTGGCGGCATTGATTTTGCCAATGACCAGATCCGTCATCTAACAGAAAGGTCGGTCGGGGACATCATTTCAACCTTTCAATCGTTCGCATTAAGATTGTACGAAGATCTTGGTGGGCATGGGGCAAGGCCGAATGACTTTCAGAGGCTAAACAGGGGAAGTGAATTATTTGAAGAGCTGACCGGCAAAGCATACTCAGAATGGGTGACAACGGATCAATTGATATTCATGACTCTCATGTTTCAGCGGCGACACCTTCTTGAACACAACAATGGATTGGTTGATCAGCGGTATCTTGATCAGACCAATGACCTTGGATACAAGATAGGCGAACGGATTGTTGTTCGTGTTGATGATGTTCGGAAGCTTCAGTCCATTACTCTTGCCCTTGGCAACGGACTGCTATCACAACTTCATGCCGCTGAAACATAAGTCACTGTACGATACCCATTGGCAGTCTTTTGTCTCGGACTAAACACCTGTCGCCCCCTAAACGAACCCCCATCCGAAAGTCGGGGGAGTTTCGGACTAACCTCGACCAAACCCTTGTAAAATGGGGGTTTGAGCAAGTCCGAAACTTTCGGACGAGACGATTGGACTAAATAGGAAAAGTTCCGTTTTAGAAACCAGAGGAGACTTCGACGGCGTGGCGCAATCCCTATTTGCACACGAACCTCAAAACCCCGAAAGCAAAAAGCCCCCCGTTTTATTGGGGGTTTCTCGCTTGGATTTGTTAGCCCGAAGTTCCGGACTAAATGCCTGTCCCTATTTTGGAGGTGAGGGGAGTCGAACCCTTGTCCGAAATGGCGTCACCCAGACGTCTACGCGTGTAGCCTGCCTTTGATCTCGGAAGACGCCAGCGGGCAAGCGCGCGAAACGTCTTCCATCCGCTCGGTTCGGCACCCTGCAGCGAACGAGCGGAGTCCCCTGCAACGTGGCCTGCTAAATTAAGCCTCGGCGCTCAGCAGACATCGGCGCTTCGACTTCGCGGCCGTTAATTAGGCCGCGAGAGCGTAATCGTTGTTCGCAATTACAGTTTTTACCCGTTTTTTAACGTGGCCAACGAGCATCCACGACGCGCAATCTGACCTCGACACATCCCGTCGAAACCGGATCACCCCCAGTTGGGCAATGCGTGTATTACACCAAAAAAACGGAACGCGCGGTTTCAGATCGCGCAATGGTGCAAAGTCTGGCCGTCGAAATAGCCGAACGCGCGCGACGTGCCGCCCTTCGGCAACAACACCGAGCCAGGATTGAAGACCGTGAGCCCGCACGGCAGCTTCTTCAGTTCCGAAATGTGCGTGTGGCCATGTGCGAGCACCGTGCCCAGGCCGAGCGGCGGCAGGCGGCTTTCGTTCCAGTGGTGCCCGTGCGTGCAGAAGAACGTCTCACGGCGTTCGCCTCTTTCGGTCCCGAAAACGCGTCTCCGACGAGGCGTTGTAGCCCTTGTGGTTCATGAACTCCCAGACGCGGTCCAGCCACGCATAAGACCCCGTTCCCGGCGAGGCGGACATCATGAAGCAGTGTTCGCGCTTCGCGAACGTGTGCAGGTCGCCCTGGACGCCCATCGCGGCCAGCCGTTCCCAGACCTTGACCGAGTTCATCGCCGTCCAGCCGTCGGCATCGCCGTGCAGGAAAAGGACGGGGCATGACTTCCCGTCAAACGCGAACTCCGGGCCCGGCACGGACGAGTCCTGGTTGCCGCCGCCCGCGTTGCCCTCCGTGAGCACGTAGGCCGGATAGACCGCAACAGCCCAACGGACGCTGCAGGGAATCGCGTCCGCCGCGTCAATCGGCTCATAGGCCAGGCGCGTCGACGAGAGCGCGCCGAGCAGCGTGAGATGACCGCCGGCGCTCGCCCCCCAGATGCCGACCGAGTCCGGATCCAGACCGTGCTGAGGCGCTTCGCCTTTCACGAGACGAATCGCCCGCTGAAGGTCCTGCCAGGCCGTCCGGTAGAACGCGATGCCGGAAGTCGGACGCGGCGTCCGGTACTTGAGCGTGACGACGGTCATTCCCCGCGCGTTCAGGAAGCGCCGCGCCGCCGGCACGCCGTCCCACGCCTCGGGATGGTTGTCCATGTAGGAGCCGCCCGAATAGAGAATCTGGATCGACCGCGTCCGGATCGTCTTCGGCATCCACCACTCAAGGTACGGCGCGCACTGGTTCGTCTGCACGTCCGGCATCCGGCCCGACGGCCAGAGCTCTCGCCGGACACGCGCCCCGCACGCCGAATCGTCCGCAAAGCGCGTCTCGATCGGCCTCTCGGCCGCCAGCTGACCGTCGAAGTCCATCTGGCGGATGAAGCCGCGCACGTTCTCGAACCAGTTGTCCGGGCCCGTTCCCGTCTGCGGATCCGGGTTCCAGCCCCAGAAGTCGTGCGCCTTGTCCGCGAAGCCGTGCAGCTCGGCCGGAATCTTCATGCGCCGGAGCTGGCGATAGACGTGCGAGGCGTGGAGGACGCCGAACGGGTCCCGTCCGCCCTGGAGCAGGCACAGGGGCGCCGTCTTCGCGTCAAACCTGAACTCGTCCGAGAGATGCGAGGGCAGGCGATCCGCCGAATAGCCATGCGGAAGCGCGGCGGCAACGGCAAACGCGACGTGGCACGGCGTCCCGTCCAGCTCGTCCACGGGCGCCGCAGCCGGCGTCTGGGAGCTCGTCGCGAGAAGCGTCGCCAGAAGCGCGCCCGCGCTGAAGCCGATGACGCCGATCCGCTCCGGATCAAACCCGCGCGCCTTCGCTTCGCGCCGCACCAGACGAACCGCGCGCTGGGCGTCCGCCCAGGCGCCGTGGCAGAACGGAAGCCCCTTCGGACGCGGCGTGCGGCAGACGAGGTTGACGCAGACGCAGCCGATGGACGCGAACCGCTCGCGCCACATCCGGACGAGAGGTCCGTCGCAGCAGCTGTCGCAGCCCCCGCCGGAGACCAGGATCATGCAGATGCCATTACGTCTCTCCGGCTCCGGCTGCTCGTCGAACCACGCGAGGAAGGGCGTCCGATGGCGTTTCGGATCGAAGCCGTCCTTGCATTCGCCCGGAACTCCGGCGACATCCGCCATCGCCGCAATCTGGCGCGGCCGGCAGTCGGGCATCTTCCCGTCTGGCCAGAGCGGCATTCTCTCGACCGCCAGCCCGGCCAACGGCAGCAGCGTCAGCGACAGCATCAACCTTCTCATCGTTCTTCATTCCTTTCCGCCTGTGCGTTCAGTGGGCATGGAGCGACATCGCCCATCCGCCGCCGCGAACCGCGTCCAGCGTCAGGCTGTCGCCTTTTCGGACGTCCTTCCGCTCGACGGCGTAGGCGTCTGGATTCGTCTCAAGCGAGGTCGTGTCCGCGTCGCGGTAGACCGTCGCCTCGTAGGTCCGCCCGGCGTCGAGGAAGTCGAGCGTCAGCGTCGTCCGCCGCGCCTCGCAGACGGTCGAGCCGACATACCAGTCGCGGCTGTCCTTCTTCCGCCGCGCAATCGTGACGTGGGAGCCCGGCTCGCCCGCCAGGTAGCGCGTCTCGTCCCACTCGACCGGCACGTCCTTGATGAAGCGAAACGCCTCCCGGTGACGCGCATAGACTTCGGGCGTGTCCGCCGCCATCTGCAGCGGCGAGTAGAGCGTCACGTAGAGCGAGAGCTGAGCCGCGAGCGTCGAGCTCTTGCGGTAGGCCGCGTCGAGGATGCCGGGGGTGAAGTCCATCGGCCCCCCGACGAGGCGCGTGAACGCCAGGCAGGTCGCATGACCGACCGCAAGGCCCCCGCAGGGATCGTACTCGGTCCCGCGCGCGGACTCGCCGCAGAGGAGGTTCGGGTACGTCCGGCAGAGACCGGTCGGGCGCACGGCCTCGTGCATGTTCACCATCAGGCCGAACTCGGCCGCCCGCCTGACGACAGCGAGATAGTGGTCGTTCATCCACTGCGAATAGTGGTTTTCGCCCAGGGGGACGACCTTGCCGACGTAGCCGATCTTCACCGAGCGGACGTCGTTCGTCCGGAGGAACGCCCAGGACCTGTCCATGCACCGCTCGAAGCCGAGCGGGGAGGCGCCGCTCTCCTGGTAGAGCATCATGCCGACGCCCTTCTCCGCGGCATAACGGTGCAACCCGACGAGGTCGTAGTCCGGCGTCGGCGTCATCTGGTCGAACGCCTGCACCATCTGCGCGCCGTACCCGTTCTCGAACCCCGTGTTCCAGCCCTCGACCAGGACGGAGCCAAAGCCATGCTCCGCCGCGAAGTCGATGTACTTGCGGACATGCTCCGTATGGGCCCCATGCGGCTTGTCGGCGCGTTCGTAGGCCCAGCCCATCCGCCCGGTGATCATGACCCACCACATGCCGACGTACTTCTGCGGACGGATCCAGGACGTGTCGGCGAGCGCGCAGGGCTCGTTCAGGTTGAGCGTCAGCCGGGAGGCGAGGATGTCCGTCGCCCTCTCGCCGACGATGACCGTGCGCCAGGGCGTCGCAAACGGGCAGCGCAGACGCCCGCGGGAGCCGTCTGCGGACGGCGTCAGGTGCGACACGAACCGGTCGAGGCGCCATTCCAGGTGCATCGTGGGGTACCCCACGCAGGCGGCCTCGTGGAAGTTCGCCCACAGGCCGTTCGGGAGACGCGTCATGAGGGCCGTCTGCACGACGTTCGAGCCGGCGAACGTCTGCGCCATGTTGACCTCGCGATCGAACACGCCGCGCGAAAGGCCGGCGATCTCGTCCACGCGCGACTTCGTGTAGGAATACTCCTGCGTGTCATAGTCGCCCGGAATCCACCACGCGACCGTGTCGCCCGGCACGCGGAACTCGGTGCGCTCCTCCCGGATTGGCACGCGGTTGAACCAGCTGTGCCGGGGGAACTCGTAGCGGAACCCGACGCCGTCGTCGAAGATGCGCGCGCGCAAGGTGAATCCGCGGTCCTCGAAGAAGTCCTGCCGCAGGTCGACCGCCAGCTCGCGGTAGTTCTCGCGGATTTCGCGCTCCTCCCCCCAGACCGGGCGCCAGGTCTCGTCCTTTTCCGCCCGGCTGACGGACACGACGCGGAAGCCGTTCGTCAGGTTCGCCTGCTCGTCGAGGCTGAAGTTGCGGATGTTGCGGTTCACGTCCAGCAGGAATCCGAGCCGCGAGTCGCCGACGACCGCCTTGCCGTCGCGGCTGTAGCGCCAGAACGGCGCGCCCGTCGCGTCAAGCGTCAGGGCAAACGTGCCGCGCCCGTCCGGAGACGAGACCTCCTGCGACGCCACCTCGGCCGACAGGCCCGCCGCGCACGCCCCCACAAGGAACGCAAGCGCGCGTTTCATCCCCATCGGACGGCCAAGACACATTCGAGATCCTTTCAACGTCATGCTGACCTCCCTATCGGACAATGAGAAGGGTGCCGTCGGCCGCGCCGATATCCATGACGACAAAGCCATCCGCATCGACGGCAAAGCGCCCGGAGACCGCATGGCCGTCGGCATCGACGCCCTTGAACTTGAGCCGCCTGAACGTCGAGCCGGCGCCGAGCTTCGCAACCCGTACGCCGACCGGGTACGGCTTCGCGAAAGCCGTTTCGCCCACATCGACAGCTGCGCCGTTCAGCGTCACGCCCTCCAGCGTCAGCGGCGAACCGGACGCGACGTCGACCAAAAGCCTCGCGCCGTGGCCCAGCGTGCCGTTTCGGACCGTGCCCGCGCCGGAGACCGTCACCTGATGGGCCGTTCCCTGCAGGTCGAGGACTCCCGCCGCGCCGACGGCGATTCGCACGCCCGCCGCCGCCGCTTTCGCCGCGAGCTCGACCGTCCCGGCCTCAATCGCGTTCAGGCCTGTCGTGCAGAGGGTTTCCGCCCGGTCGGCATCGTTCGTCACCGCGCCGCCGGGACTCACCTCCCGCGCGGTCACGAAGCGAAGCGTCGAGCCGGCGCTGCGTTTCACGAAGCCTCCCGGCCCGGACAGCGGCTGCGCGACCGTCACCGCGTGGTCGGTGCGCGGATCGACGACAAGGCCGCCTTCCCCGGCTGAAAGTTCCATGTGCGACGTGCCGGAGAAGAGGAACGTCTCGTCCTCGTCCAGCCACTCATAGCCGAAGCCGGTCCTGCGCCCCCGCTCCATTCGCCACGACGCCCCGTCCACGACGAACGTGACCGTGCCGGAGACGCCGTTTCCGACGCGCCGGGCGGCGGCGACCCGGAAGTCCGTCCCGTTCTTCAGCACGAACCGTCCCGACGCCTGCGGCCCGAAGGAAAAGCCGTCGAGACGCCCCATCGTGTTGACGCCCGCATCCAGCAGCACGTCGTAGAACCCGTAGGCCGTGCCGACGGTCGAGCGGTCGATCTCGGCATCAACCGACCCGTTGACGGACAGGCCGCCGTCGTCCGTGATGCCGAGTCGGCTTCCTGTCGCGCGGAATCGCGTCGCCACGCCGGCGCGGCTCGAAAGCTCCATCGACCAGAACGCGCAGAGCTTCGACTCGACGAACGCGATCTCGGGGGAGAGGTCGCGCCCGACGCCCCCCGGCGCCGTGCCGACCTTGAAGCTGTTCGCGCAGACGAAGGTGTTGGTGAAGAACAGGCCGGGCGAGACGAGCGTCCGGATCGCGGCGTCGGCATGCTCGTTCACCCCGAGGTAGAACGTCCGGGCCGTGTTGTCGATGTCGCTGCCCAGCGAAAGGACGCCGCCGGCCGCCGTCAGCCGCGGCTGGACGGTGCAGGGGATGCCGTTCGTGCCGACATGGACGTCACGGCAGATGCAGACCCTGACCCCAAGGCCCTGTTCAAAGGCGAACTCGCCGTCGGCGACGACGAGCGGGTCCGCCGGCTCGGGCGTCGCCAGGTCCGCCGTCGCGCGGAGGCAGATCCGCCCCGCGCCGACCTTGACGATCGTTCCCTGTCCAAGCCGGTAGTCGGGGCAGGCGAGGTCGCCGGCGCCGCCAATGCGCACGGCCTCGCCTTTCACGTTGGCGAACCGAAGGGCCGCCGGCAGGCTGCCGGATGCCGTCCCCAGGTCGAGTTCGCCTCTCTGCAATTCGAGAACCGCACCGGTTCCCAGGGCAAGGCCCATGGAGGCGGCGTCCCTGAACCGCGCCACGCCCCCGGCGACCTTCACGCCAAGCCCCAGCCGGTTGGACGGCCCGGAGACGACCAGCGTCCCGTCGCCCGTCTTGCGGATGCCGCCGCCCGTCAGCGTCCCGGACAGGGTCAGCGTCTCGCCCGCCGGGACGGAGACTTCCGTCCACCCGGCAAGCGTCAGGTCGCCCGTCACCTCGGCTGAGGCCGTCGCCTCGACCTTCGCATAGGTCCCGCTGCTGAACCGGTAGGCGTTGTCGCCCACCGGCCTGCCCGACCAGAGCCGGACGCCGCTTGCGCCGACGGGCGTGCAGAAATCGCCGTCGTCCAGCGGACGGCTCGCCGTCACGACAAGCAGGAATGAGGTCTCGCCGTCTTCCACAGAGGTCGAGAACGCCGTGTCAAAGCCCTCGGACTGTCCGCCGAAGAGCGTCAAGGCCGTCCAGGCTTCGCGCGCCTCGTCTGACGCCACGCCCGTCTGCCTGAACAGCACATAGGTTCCAGCCGCCATCGTCCCGGAGACGGACACCCGCGCGGCTGAAAGCGACGGCTCGGAGGCGAGCGTCACCGTCCGTCCGAGTTCCAGTGTGACGAAACCCTCCGTCCCGTCGCCGCCGACGGTGAGACCCGCAAACGACTTGTCGGTGTCACCGACAAGCCTCAGCGACGCGCCGTTCGTCACGACCAGCCGCCCGGCCTCCGTCGCCGAATAAACAAGCTCGCCTCCCGCGACGGCCGTCACGCCGTTCAGGAGCGCCCCCGTCTGCGTCAGCGACGCCGTGCCCGCCTTGACCAGGAGCCCCCGTCCCGACGCGCCGTCCGCGTCTCCGAACGACTGGTCGGACGCGACAGGATGCCTCACGTCAAGGACAAGTCCGCGCGCACCGACCCGTGCGGACGTCAGGTTCGAGATCCAGCGGGCCGTCCAGCCCTGGCCAATGACGTCATCCGCTGTCGAGAGGACCCCGCCGTCAGCGACAAGCGATGACGTCCCGCTGCCGCCCGCCAGGCTTCCGACGCGGACTTCGCCGCCCGTCAGGCGGACGTCTCCAAAGGTCTTCGCCGCCTGTGCGACGTTCAGCGCCCGACAGTCCACGAGACCTCCCGACACGTTTAGGACGCCGCGGCGCGCCGGATCGCCCGCGCCCGAATACATCCCCAGCAGCACGCACGGCAGGCGGACAAGCCCCCCAGACACATTCATCTCTGCGTTCCCGTCGCCTGAACCGCCCACGCAGACGCCGTTCCCCGCCGTGCGCGCACAGTCGGAGACCACCGAGCCGCCCAGCACGTTCAGCTGTCCAAACGAACCGTCCGCGACACCTAATGTGACATAGGCATTCGGGGCGGCGGAAACGGACACCTCTCCCGAAACGACGTCGCAGCGGCCAGTGCCGGCCCCGACGCCTCCGAGGGAAAGGTCAGCCGATTCGCCAAGGCGTAAGCGGCTTGCGCCATCGACGACAACCTTGCCGTCGCCTTTCCAGTGGCCAATCACCGCAGACCCCGACACCTCCACGTCCGAATCCGAGAAGACGACCGTCGGATTCGACCCGTTCCACCCGAACTGCACCTTCCCGACGGCGATCGTCTGGTTGGTGAAGCCCCAGACGGGACGGTTCTTCCCGTCAACACTCCATTCATCCGTGATCGCGAGCCTGACGCCATCCAGGTCAAGACCGCGCGACAGCTCGCGGAGCCACAGCGTCCCAAGCGTCAACACGGAATCCTTCGCCAAGAGCCGGCTGCCGCTGTCCAGCGCCAGTTTCTTCAGGCAGACCGTGCCGTTGGTGACGGCCAGCACGCTCGTCGCGCCGTCATAGGTCGAGCCGTAGCCGTCCCGCCCCATGCGGAAGTCGCCCGTCGACTCCAGCGCGCCGCCGGCGCAGACCACGATCCTCGTTTCGCCGCCAGCGCCCTTCGTGGACTCGAACTCGCCGAAGCGCAATGTGCCGCCGTCGCTCGCGCGATACAGGCAGCGGTTGCCCCGGCATCCGGTCGAGATGCAGGTCGTATGGGCGTCGAAGACCGACCCTGCGCCGCTCACGTCCAGCACGAAGTCTGTCTTTGCCACGTAGTCGAAGCCGATCTGGGACGCATTGGAGGCATATGTGCCGGGAGCCGCCACCACGAACCGGCCGCCGTTCCTGACACGGACCGCGTTCCTGCGCGGGATTCCGTTTCCGATCTGACCCGGGCACCAGAGGAATCTCCCCCGCGTCTCAATGAGGCCGCCGTCCACGTCAATCTCGGCGCACCCGTCCTTCGCCGTGTAGCCGACGAAGTTGAAGGCCGGGAAGAACACGGACGCCCCCGCGTGGACGACAAGGGCGGACGACGGCTGCTGCGTCCGCAGGAAGTCGCGAAATCGAAGGTTCCCGCATCGAAGTCCGTCACCGTCGAGCCGTCTGCCCTGCGCGTGAAGCGCGCCGTGGCGTCCGCAAACGAGCCGACCGCCATCTGCGGGTCGCGCGCGGCGCAGTACCCCCAGACCGGCGTGTCGCCGCCTGCGGCGCGGAACTGGAACGGCCAGTCCGCGCGAGCCTCCGCCGTCGCGGGCATCGTCACCGTGCCGACGGCCGTGAACATGGCGGTCTCGCCCGGCGCGGGATCCAGCACGACGTCGCCTGTGATGACGTCTCCGCTCCCGTACGTGACGTCCGACGCCCGTCCGCACGCGGACAGAAGCAGCCCGACAGGACACAGCAGCATGGTTCTCGCCTTCATCTTGCTCCTTTCATTGGATTCAGGGGGAATGGGGCCTGCTGGGACGTGAGGGCCGGCCCGGCAGCCGAGGCCCTACCACCGGCCGTACCGATAGGGATCGTCCGCGTGAATGGGCACGTCATGATAGTAGCTCTTGAGCCACGCCTTTCCGGTCGGTGCGCTCATCCGCTCGAGGACGGGTGCCGGGGCGACCGGCAGGCCCAGGTTCGCGCGCAGCCGCTCGGCCGTGCGCCAGGCGCCGCGTTTGGTCGTGCGCAGGTAGTCGTTGGTCGGGTTCGAGCAGTCGATCGCCTCGGGCGGGACCTGCAGACAGACGATGCGCCGTCCGCCCTCATCGACGACCCGCAGGGCGTCCGAACCGCGACCGTCCGGCGCGACGTCATACGCGAACTGCGCGTGCCAGGCCCAGTCCGCGTTGGAAAGGCCGAGGAACTCCTCCGGCAGGCGCCCCTCGATGTACGACGGGTAGTTCGTGACCATGTGCCCCGTCCGGACGGCGAGGCGAAGCTCGCCCGGCCAGACCTTCCTTTCCGGCGTCGCGCCGACGAGACGGCGGACGATCTCGTCGCCGATCGGGTCGGCGACCGTACGCCCCGAGACGTCCAGAAGGCAGAACGTGATGACGCGGTCTGCCTGGCGGTTGCGGAGAAGAGGCGAGTACTGCAGCGCGAATCCGCCGTCCAGCAGCGCGAGCCAGTCGCCCTTCTGCGGCTTCTCGACCATCTCGCTCGAGACGCTGCCGCGGCATTCGGCCCGCCAGACGCGCGTGTTCTGGAAACCGCACCAGTCCACGCGCGGGTCGTCCTGCTCATAGCGGGGGAGATCCATGTACGGCGGCAGCAACGTCGCCGCGCCGCGCCAGTCGCGGAAGTCCGCGTCCGTCAGGCCGACGAGAAGCGGGTCGTCCGGCGTGCGGACGAACCACTCGCGCATCCCGCGCTCCTGCACGCGGAAGCCGAGCAGGTCCTGCAGCACGGCGCGCGTCTGCTCGAAGACGACGACGTCAACCCCTTTCGCGAGCGACGACGCCCAGCCGAGCCCGTTCGTCGTCAAGGCCTCGCGCCCGATGACAAGAAGGTCTCCGGCCTTCAGCGAGGCGCCCGTCTCGACTTTCCCGTACGCGATGCCGAGGCGCTCGAGCGTCTGCGCCGTCAGCCCCTTCGGGTCATAGAGGGCGACCCGGCGGACGACTTCCGGCGCCCGTGCGCACGGCCGCACGGAATAGGCAAACGAATCCCGCTGCTCGAAGCCCGCGCCCGTGACCGTGAGCTCGATCTCGTACGCGCCCGGACGCCGCGCCTTCAGCCGGACAGGGATCATCGCCTTCTCCCCGACGCCGATCCTGGCCGTGCCGGAATCCGACGCGTCGAATCCGAGCGCGCCGCCGCCCTTCACGCGCCAGCGCCAGCTGAATTCGGCCGGACGCCGCGTGTCGTTGACGATCGCCACGGACTTCTCGAAGCGCTCCCCCACCGTGAAGACGTGGTCTTGCGCCGTGAAGTCACGGACAGGCCCTGCGATCCACGAGCACACCTCGCGGTTCCAGCGCAGGTAGGCGCGCCCGACGTCGTTGATCGCCCAGCGCCGGTCGACGAGATCCAGGCAGGGCCCGTGAAGGAACCTAAGCTGCCCCGTCGAACGCTGCGACGAGCGCATCCCGGGCATTGCCCACGCGCAGTGAAGCGGATGCGCGTCCTGCGGCGGCTTCACCTGCTCGATCACGTGCCTGAACTCCGGACGGAGCGTCCCCCCCGATTCCGCCTCCCACGGCAGGATGGCGGAAACGCCCCACCCGCGGAAGTCCCGGAAATTGCGGGAGAGGTATTTCGCGACCACGCCGTCGTAGTTCTCCGGGGACACGCTGAAGTCCCGCCCGTGAACGGAGTCGTTGCCGTACTTCACGTGCGTCGCGCGGTCATGATCGATGAGGCGCTTCTGCGTGTCCGTCAGGCGAAAGGCCCGCTCGCCGACGAATTCGGCCGAATACTCGGCCTGCGCGTTGTGCAGGGCGTTCGACCAGGCGTTTTTCGTGTCCCAGCGGAACGTGTGGAAGTTGAGGACGCTCGGCACGCCGTATTCGACGAGGAACGCCGGCTTCTCGGATACCTCCGACCAGTGGCGGAACCAGTCGCTGCGTTCCTGCACGGGCGCAAAGTTGAGGTAGATGTTGCCCGTCCACATGTCGTCCAGGTTGCCGCTGCTGTGGTGATAGGCCGGTCGCGTCGGATCAAGATAGCGGACCATCAGGCGCGAATGCCGTCCGGCGTCGCGGGCCAGCGGACGGTTCTTCCAGTATCCGTGCGTGGCCCTGTAATCGTCCGCGTGATCGATCTTCAGCGGATTCTGGTCGCCCCGGTACGCCATGACGTTCGGGTTGAGAGACCACATCACGATGGCGGGATGGTTGCGGTACCGACGCACGAACCGAGCGGCCATCGCCGCCCACCGCCTCATGTTGTCGCGTTCCCAGACGGGCCACCAGCCGCTGGTCGACGGAAGGGTGAAGCTGATGATCATGCCCGCGTCGTCCGCCGCGTTGACGAAGTCGTCGTCATAGGCGTAGCTGCCAGGCGTGGCGTCATAGCGGCCGATCGCGGAGTTGAAGCCGAAGTCACGGCAGCGGAGGAAGGACCTGAAGCACGTCTCGTAGCAGCCGTCCTCTCCGTTGCCGACCTGCAGGCCGGCCAGGACGATGACGCGCAGATGGATGCGCGAACCGTTCAGGAAGAAGTCCTTGCCGACGATCTCGAACTCGCGGAACCCGAAGACCTCCTTCTCCTGGACGTCAAGCGTCCGCCCATCCTCGTCCTGCAGCTCGACCTCGGCATAGTAGAGGTTCTGCGGCGTGTCGACGTCCCAAAGGTCCGGATCGGGCCAGTCGGCCTCGAAAGAAACCCGGAGGCTGTCGGCCTCAAGGGAGAAGGCCCGAATCGAATGGTCGACGGCCTGTCCGTTGTCGTCGACGCCCTTGAACGGCCGTGCGGGGAAATCATACCTCGCGCGCTCCGGGCGAAGCAGGCCCGAGCGGAACGTCCGTGAGCCCGCGCCGCCAAAGCCGGCGAAGCCCGGCACTTTCGCGACGCGGGCGACGACCCGGTAGGACTTGCCCGCATCCAGCCCCTCGCCCTCGCACGCAAAGCCGATCGTCTTCCGCTTGACGCTCGTGGCAATCGCAGTCCCCGTGAGGCGCACCCCTTTCGGAAGGGCCTTCAGGACGACATTGCCGGGCAGCCACTTGCGCGTGACCGTGGCCTTGCTGACGTCGACCCGGTCCGCGTCCCAGTACTTGACGTCCTCGTCCGAAAGAGGGCGCGCCTCGCAGAAAAGGGCGATCTCATGACGGCCGGGCGCCGCAAGTTCAGGCACCTCGGCCTCGCCGCAGGGGAAAAGCGCATGGCCGCTTTCCTTTCCGTCCACGAACACGCGCACGACCGTCTGAACGGACGAGAAGTCGATGACGATGCGCCGGTCACGCCAGCTATCGGGCACGGTCACCTCGCGCCTGTACCAGGCGCAGTTCTCGCGGGCCTCCCGCCGGTATTCGGGCAGGCTCGCGACCTTCCAGATGTTGCTGGACGGGGCGGGGCACGGCCCGAACGCCGGCGTCAGCGCGCAATGCCACCAGCCGTTCAGGGACACGACATCGCGCGTCGCCGTCCGGTCTGTCCAGTCCTTCGCCGCCGGCAACGGCTCAACCGCCGCAAGCGCATAGGCCGCCGCAAGCGCATAGGCCGCCGCACATGCGCCGATCGCCATGGACATCCTTTTTCCCATCCTTTTTCTCTGTGTCATTTGCAGAGTCTCCTCCTTCAGACTTTGACGCCGATATTATAACATAAGGCCCGACGGCAAAACCATTATAATGTCTGCAACTTTGGCAAAGATTTCTGCAAGCGCCGTCCGGTGCGGACGCGTTTATGCTATAATCCTTCGGAAGATGAAGAGAATTGGCATTCTGGTTGAACGTCAGCGCGGTTATGGGCGCCGCCTCTGCGAGGGCATTGTCCGCTTTGCGCAAAAGCGGAGCGACTGGATGCTGAACATGCTCGAGTGGGATGACCTGGCCCGGCCCGAGCGACTGAAGGGTTTCGACGGCTTTATCGCGCGGCTCATCAACGACCGGGTCGCCGACTCGCTCCTGAGCCTGCACAAGCCGGTCGTCGATGTCTACGTCAGCCGAGAGCGTCCGGGCGTCGCCTCGTCCGACCAACAGGCCGAGACCATCGGGGAAATGGCCGTCCGGCACTTCGTCGAGCACAGGTTCTGCCGCTTTGCCTTCTTCGGACACGAGGGGAAGCGCTATTCGGACTTGCGGCGCGAATCATTCATGCGCGGACTGCGCCTCCGGCATTTTGACTGCCAGGTCTACCGGCCGCCGAAATCCGCCATGAGCGCCTTTGACGAGGTCGTCCTCCAGAAGGAACGCTATCAGGTCGGGCCTGAACGGAGGTGCATCGTCAAGTGGCTTGCACAGCTCGAAAAGCCCATTGCCGTCTTCTGCTCGAACGACCTTCGCGCCTACCAGCTCTGCTCGATCTGCCGCGACATCGGCATTGCCGTCCCTTCCGAAGTGTCCATCCTGGGCGTCGACAACGACTCGCTCATCTGCAACTTCACCGACCCGCCGCTCTCCAGCATCGACCCGAACGCCGAGGGCATCGGCTTCGCAGCCGCCGAAGGGCTGAGGCGCCTGTTCGACGGAGAGGCCCCGCAGGCGATCCGTTCGCAGCCGAGCGAATGCGTCGAGCGCCGATCGACGAGGACATACCCTGTTTCGCCGGCCTGGCTGTCGGACGCGCTTGTCCTCATCAAGGGCAGCATCGCGAATCGACTGAATGCGACGGACGTCTATCGGCACGTGGGGAAATCGCACACGCTTGTGAACAAGGCCTTCCGTGACGTTCTCGGCACGACCGTCTCCCGGGAAATCGCCGCCACGCGCATCGCCGAGGCGAAACGGCTGCTCCAGCACAGCCTCTTGCCGCTTGCGGAAGTCGCCAGCCTGTCAGGATTCGCCTCCCAGGAGTATTTCACGAACTCCTTCACCGCAACCGTCGGGCAAAGTCCCTCGGCCTACCGCGCCATCGCGTCCGCGCAACGCCTTTAGGGAGGCGAGGTCGCGGAGGCGCGCGACGATGCGATCCGGCGGAATGCCAGTCAGGGCCGCGACAGCGCGGCGATAGGCCGCGAGCTGCCCGTCGTAGCGTTCCGGGTGCGCGACCGACGTCTTGAAGTCGACGATTTCCGCGCAGAGCTCGCCGGCGGCGTTGCGGAAGAACGTCACGCGGTCGAAGCGCCCCGAGACCCACGCGCCGTCCGCGCAGACCTCGAACGCCCGTTCGCGCCAGAGCGCGACGAAGCCGTCGGGCTTCGGCAGCTCGGGCGAGAACGCGACCCGCTCCATCGCCGCATGGGCCTCCCTGCCGCGCCGCCGCGCCGCCGCGCGCCCTTCGGCAGACGCGAACAGCGAGCCGGCCGAGACGCCGCTCGCGAACGACAGCGAGGGCAGGCGCCGCGCAAGATGCCGCCGCGCCTGTCGCGCCGGCGCGACAGGCGCCTTCGGCGTCTGGCCATTGCCATTCGATGCAGGCTCCTCAGCGGACGAGTCGTCCGTCTTGTCCTTCGCCTTGGGCTCGAAGCGGAACTCGGCGTGCATGAGGTCGGCGAGGTCAGCGCTGCGCACGAGGTCGGAGAACCGAAGCGTCGAGCCGGACGGATGCAGGACAATCGTCATCGCGCGTTTCGCGCGCGTCATCGCCACGTAATACGTGCAGAGCGCTTCCTGTTCGGCCCGGTCCTTGCGCAGGCGATACGCCGTCTCCAGTCCGCCCACGGCTTTCGCGACGCGCGCGCCCGGATCGGGCAGGATCCAGTTCGGGCCGACGAGCGGGCCGTCCGGCTCCGCCGTCAGCGCGGCGGGCTCGTAGAGCGGCAAGACGACGAAATCGAAGCCGAGCCCCTTCGCGCGGTGGATCGTGAGGATGCGGATCTTCCCCTCTTCCGCGACCGTGCGCTTCTCCTTCTTTTTCAGGTACGCGGCGAAGTCCGAAAGGCGCGTGCCGGCGGACATCCCCAGCTCGAATTCCGCCGCCGCGCGCAGGAGATCCGTAAAGCGCTCCTCCGTGAACCGGCTCCACGCCCGTTCGGGTTCCGCCGGCAGGCAGGCGCGCAGCTCCCGCAGGGTGCGGACGAGGCCGCGCGTGGTGAAGGCGAGGGCCATCTCGCGCGAGACCTCCGCCGCGTCCGGCACGCCCTGCGGCCATTTCGCCGCCGCGAGCGGCGTCATGCGGAAGTGCCGATAGGCCATTGCGTCGCCCGGGTGGTCTGCGAGCTGCACGAGGTCGAGAAAGCCCGCGAGCGCGGGCGTGTCGAGAATGTCCGACTCCCCCTCCCAGACGACGCCCTGAAGGCCCATTGCCTTCAGGCGATCCGCCAGCAAGGCGCCGAAGCGGTTGCTGCGCACGAGCACGGCGGCGGTGACGCCGCGCCGGCGCGGATCGTCCTGCCGTTCGCCGAGGCTCGCCCGCAGCGCCGTGAAGACCGGCTCGACGAAGTCCTCCATCGTGCGTCCCGATGCCTCTTCCGTCCGCACGAAGCCCGCAAGTTCGGGCTTCGCCGACTCATGCTCGGGACAGGACCACGCGGGAAACTCGCTCCGGATGCGGCCGCGCGCGAAGACGCGGTTCACGGCCTCGACGACCGTCGGCCCCGAACGGTAGGTCTTCTTCAGCTCGCCCAGCTCGTAGAGGCCGCTCGCCCGCTCGCCGGTGAAGATGCCGACGTCGCCGTTGCGCCAGCCGTAGATCGCCTGCTTGCGGTCGCCGACGACGAACAGCGACTTCTCGCCGTCCGACTGCCGCGCCTCGTCGATGAGGTTCTCAAGCGCCGCCCACTGCTCGCGGCTCGTGTCCTGGAACTCGTCCAGCGCCCAGGCGCGAATCCGCGAGTCGAGCCGGTATTCGAGCGCGAGCCGCTTCTCCGGCGGCAGCTCACGCAGCAGGCGCGGCACGTCCTCGAAGACGAGCTTGCCCGTGCGGCGCACCTTCCGGTCGTATTCGCGGTCGAAGGCCGAGATGAGCGCGTAGACGCCGCGCGCGAGCTCGAGCTTCATGCGGACGACGTACCCGTAGACGCAGAGCATCGCCTCGCGCAGCGCGAGCGTCTGTTCGCGCGTCAGGTCGTAGGCGCGGCGGCTGAACGTGAACGAGTAGGCGTCGCCCGCGAAGAGGTCGTCTGCCGCGAGCATCTTCTTCGCGATGCCCTTCGCGCCGCTGACGCGCCCCCGGAAGTTCCGCACCCAGTCCGCGAACTCCCGCCAGGCATCCGTGTCGACGAGGCCTTCGAGCCGGTCCGCCGCGCCGGCGAGCTCGCGCGCCGTCACGTGGGCGAACGCGGGGTCGCGTCCCCAGATCGCCATCGGGTCGCCCCACGCGGACCTGTCGCCGAACGCCGTCACGCGCGCCTGCCAGGTCGCGATGAACGTGCGGTACGCCTCGACGAAGCTCCGCACGTCCTCGTGGTCCGTCGCAAGCGAGAACGCCTCGAAGAACGTCCGCTTGAGCGTCGCCTCCGTCCGGCGCAGGATCGCGAACGAGACGGACGCGCGTTCGCGGTCGGCCTCGAACGTGTCCATCAGCGTCAGCTCGCCGACGAGGCCGAGCTCCAGCGGGAACGCGCGGACGATGCGCATGAGGAAGCTGTCGAGCGTCCCGATCTGCGAGAGGTGCTGCGTCGCGAGGACGCTCCGCAGGAGCCGCGCGTCTTCCGGCGACGTCTGCGCGCGCCGCGCCAGGAGCCCCACGAACCGCTCGAAGATCTCGCCGGCCGCCGCGCGCGAGAACGTCAGCGCGACGATCTCCTGCGGCCTGACGCCCGCATGCAGCAGCGCGATCAGCCGCTCGCCGAGCGCCTGCGTCTTTCCCGTTCCCGCCGAGGCCTCGATCAGCAGATTCGTCATGGCGCGCTCACAAGCCCCCGCGTTCCGGCGCCCCTTCGGGCGTCGGCCCGTTCTCGACCAAGGGGGCGGACAGAGCCTCGACGACTTCCGGCGAGACGACGAAGACCGCATCCGCCGCCCCCACCGTGGCGTAATGCTCGCCGTCCGGCGTCCGCGCGCCGATCAGGATGTTCCGGCGGACGGCATTCGCGCGGTCTAGATCGACCGCCAGCCGCACGACCGGGCGATCCAGTCCGTAGGCCGCCAGCCCGGAAGCCGAGACCTTGAGCCGCTCAACGCGCAAGGCCTTCAGCGGCGCAAGGGCCTTCAGCACACGCGCCACGCCGGCCTCCGACACGACGGACCCTTCCGCCGCAGACTCGACGCGCCATCTGCGCCGATCGCGCGAGAAGACCACGGCCACGTCCTTTCCCGCACGCGCTTCGGAAGCCGACACGAGGCGCTTGACCTCGTCCGCCGGGAAATCGACGATCTCACGCGCACGCAGCTGCTCGAGTCCGCCGCCGTCCGGGAACAGGGCCGCGCGTGCGACCGCAACCGGCTTCGCGCCTTCGCCCAGGACGACGGAGACGCCCGAAGGGTCCAGGCTCTTCGTCGTGAGGCTCGAAAGCCGGTCGAGGAGCGACGCGACCGCCGCCGCATCCGCCGGCGCCGCGATCGGGACGTCGATCCGCCAAGTCCCCGACGCGGCGTGTGACAGCGACAGGACCGTTCCGTTTTCGGTCAGGGTCAGGGAATCGGCCTTCTCGACGGCGGACGGGAACAGCCGCGAATCGGAAAAGTCCGCCGCATCCATCAGCGCCATCTCCTTCAGCGACGCGTCGACGGTCACGACCGCGCCGCCGCTGTGGACAAACGCATAGACCGTCTTCTCGTCCGCCCGCTTGCCGAACGAGATCGATGCGTTCAGCCCGCCGGACCGCTTGAGCGTCACCGTCACGGCCGTCTCGGGATCCAGGCCATAGCCCGTCAGGAGCGACGCGGAGGCCAATTCGCTCTCGTTGGTCGCGCCCGTCGGCCAGACGAACGACTGGACCTCCGCCGCCATGAGGCCGGACAGGAACTTCGAGACAAGCGGCGCGGACGCCTTGCCCGCGCCGACGCGCCAGCCGTCCCCTTCGCGCACGAAGGGCAGGACGACGCCCGCCCGCTGCCGGATGTCGAACGCAGAGACCGTCCCCACGCCATCGTCAAAGAGCCGCCGGCGGCGAAGCCGATCGACGGGCAGGTCAACGGCCGACAGCACGGACGACGGCACGATCAGCACCGAATCCGTCCCCTCAAGCGCGGCATACACCCCTTCGCCCGACGGCGTCAGCAGGCCAAGCGCGAGCGACAGGCGGACGGTCGCGTTCGACAGGCTCACGCGGAGCGGCGGATCCTCCAGCGCGAAATCCGCGCGCGTGCGGCCGAGCTTCAGCAGTTCGGCGTCCGTAATCGTCTCTTCGACCGGCGCCTGCGCCAGCGTGTCGAGGAGCTTCAGGACAACCGGCCCCTCGGCGCTTGCGCGGAACGGGCTGACGATGCGCCAGGCGCCCCCCTCCTTCGTGAGCGCCGTCATCGGCGCGGTGCGCCGCATGATCGCGACCGCCGTGCAGGAAACCGCGTCTTCGGCCAGAAAGGCGCGCGTCACGACGCGCGCCTTCTGCCCGGCGGCGTCAAGGAGGAATTCCGCCGCGACAAGCGTGGCGACGGCCAAGAGGAGGAAGAGGATCGTCCGCCGGTTTCTCATGCGCGCAGCCTCCGTTTCAGCGTCACGCACGCCAGCAGCAGGAAGACGGCCGTCGGCACGCCTGCCACGGTCACGGCGACCAGGCGCAGGCGCGCCGCGCGATCCAGCCCCGAAACAAGCACGCCCGCCTCTGAACCGCCCACGCCCGAGACGTCCGCGCCCGAGAGGTACGCCACGCTGTTGAGAATGAAATCGCGGTTCGCGTTCGCGCGCGCGGCCAGCGTCCCGTTCAGGGCGAACGTCGCGTCCCCGACCGCGATGATGCGCGTCGGGCGGATCGCCAGGTCATCCCCGGCCTCCGCCCCGCGCTCGACCGAGGCGGCCAGCGCGGAACCGCTGCATGACGCCAGCGCGGAAAAGGCGATCCGGTCGGCGCCCGTGCCTGACGTGACGGCGGCGGACGGCTCGAAGGCCGTCGGTCGCTCCAGGAGGATGCGCGAGCCGCGCAGCGGCGCGGACACGGGATGGTCGGCGAACGACGAGACGACGACATCGCTTCCCGTCAGCGTCTTGGCCTCCGCCGACCGAGGCATCGGCACGGCCTTGAGCCCCCAGGTCGACAGCAGCGAGGACAGGCCGTTCCCCTCCGACGTTCCCGCCAGGACGAGCAGGCGGCCGCCGGCCCGGAGGTAGGCGTCCAGCCGGTCGAGCTCGACGCGCGCGAACCCGTCGCGCGGGCCGGACACGACCACCAGCGCGCAGTCGTTCGGGACTGCCGCCGTCGCCGTCAGGTCGATCGGCGCGTTGCGGTAGCCCTCGCGGGCCAGCTCGCGGGCGATGTCGCTCAGGCCGTACAGGCCGTACCCGTCCAGCGCCGCCTCGCCGTGGCCGATCGTCCAGTAGACGCTGCGCCGCCGGGGCTGCGGCGTCAGGCGACGGACCGCCGAGGCGCACAGCCGCTCGCCCAGGCCGTCCTTGAGCGACAGCACGACAAAGCGCCGCCCCTTCTCGAAAAGCAGGGAATCCTCCGTCACGCCACGGGCCGCCAGCCGTTCGGCGGCCGCGACGTCCCAACGCGGATCGACGAAGCGGATCTCGAACCGCGCGCCGCCGAGCGACGCCGAGACCGCGCGAAACGTCCGCAGGAGGTGGCCAAGCGGACGGAACCGCGCATCGTTCCGCGACAGGAAGCCCGTCACGGTGATCTCGCCCGACGTGTCGGCGAGAATGCCGCGCGTCCGCGACGAGAGTTCGGAAGACAGGCCCGACGCCGGGAACTCGACGAGGACGTCGAGACGGCTGGCCAGGTGAACGGCGAGCGCCGCGAAAGCCAGCGCCAGCGCAAACACGGCGCCCGTCGAGATCCGCAGCGCACGCGCGCCCCGGCCCACGAGGCGCGTCGCCGCCACACACTTGGTGGCGACGAGCAGGAAGACGCCCGCGACAATCAGGTAGGACGCGAGCGTGCCGAGCGAAAAGATTCCCATCGCCCCGTCAAGCGCCTGCGCATCGAACGGCATCTCGCCGAACGCCGACGCCCCGCGCCGCGACCAGAGGCGCAGCCCGGCCCAGGCCGCGCGCGGCAGCGCGACCAGCAGGACGATCGACGTCGCGGCGGCCGCCGCCGCATGGCGGAACATCGCGCTGCAGGCGACGGAGACCGCCGTCCACAGCAACCCCTGAACCCCCAGCGCAAGAAGCGGCGGGACAATCGAGAGGAGCGGCGCATCCGACACGACCGCCGGCGAGAAGAAGAGCAGCGCGCCGACAATCGACGCCAGCGACAGGAGGACGGCGAACATCAGGACCGTCCAGACGCCCAGGAACTTGCCGAGGACGTAGTCGCGTTCGCACACGGCGACGGACAGCAGCATCGCCAGGCGTCCGGACTGGCGCTCGTCGCTCCAGACGCCCATCGACAGCAGCGCGGCGAGAGCCGGCAGGACGGGCGAGACGCTGACGGCCCACAGCGCCGCCAGCGTGAGCGTGCCGCCCTCGGCCCGGTCGAAGTTGAAGGCGAACGCCCCGGCCGACAGGGCCAGGAACCCCGCGACCGACAGGGCCGTCGTGTACAGCCCGAAGGCGTGGCCGACCGTCCGCCCCCACGTGATGCGCACCGGGCTCATCGCGGCGAGCCCTCCAGCGCCTGGTCCAGGCGCGCGCGCAGCGGCTGCGGCTCCAGCCCGGCCGTCTCGACCTCGGCGGAGACGACGCCGTTCCGCAGGACGAGGAACCGCGTCGTCCACTTCGCGAAGTCGTCGAGCTCATGCCCCGTCACGATGACGCTCGAAAAGGCCGCCGCGTTCGAGAGGATGTCGCCCGCCGCCCGGCGCAGGGGGGCGTCAAGCCCCGCCAGGAAGTCGTCCAGCAGCAGCACGCGCGGACGCAGCAGCAGCACGTCCGCGAGCGCCACGCGCTTGCGGACGCCAAGCGACAGGTTCCGCAGGGTGACGTTCAGGCAGTCCCCGATCTGGCACAGCTCCGCCGCCTCGCTGATGCGGCGGCGCACGCGCTTGGCCGGCTCGCCCTTGAGCGCGGCGCGGTAGCGCAGGTATTCCTTCACGCGCATCTCGTCATAGAACGCGACGGACTCCGGCAGGTAGCCGATCTGGCGGCGGTAGCGCAGGGGGCGCGACAGGGCGTCCTGCCCGTCCAGGAGGACCCGCCCCGCATCCGGCACGGCCAGCGTCGCCAGCACCTTCAGGAGCGTCGTCTTGCCCGCGCCGTTCGCCCCGACGACGCTGACGACCTCGCCCGGCGACACGACGAAAGAGACGTCCCGCAGCACGGGACGGTCGCGGTAGGTGAAAGCCAGGTTACGGACTTCGATCATGTTTTGTTACATGGACGCTTTTGGGGAATTATACCAAAAACAGCCGCCTTCCGCTTTGCTTCATCCCGCCGGGACGACGGCGAGAATCAGGTGCCGCTTCCAGAGGTAAAGTTGATTTCGTTGATGGTTTACCCCCTGTAAAGATTGGCTGTTGTTGAAGGATGGA